>NZ_AYWU01000002.1:307500-543656 GCF_000502375.1 Mesorhizobium sp. L48C026A00
AGCCTAAGTACTCGTGCATGACCGATAGCGAACTAGTACCGTGAGGGAAAGGTGAAAAGCACCCCGACAAGGGGAGTGAAAGAGTACCTGAAACCGATTGCCTACAAACAGTGGGAGTCCAAGGTTCGTCCTGGGTGACCACGTACCTTTTGTATAATGGGTCAGCGACTTAGTGTGACGAGCAAGCTTAAACCGCTAGGTGTAGGCGCAGCGAAAGCGAGTCTGAACAGGGCGTTCAGTTCGTCGCATTAGACCCGAAACCGAGTGATCTAGCCATGAGCAGGTTGAAGGTAAGGTAACACTTACTGGAGGACCGAACCCATAACTGTTGCAATAGTTCGGGATGACTTGTGGCTAGGGGTGAAAGGCCAATCAAACTCGGAAATAGCTGGTTCTCCGCGAAATCTATTTAGGTAGAGCGTCGACCGAATACCCCAGGGGGTAGAGCACTGGATGGGCTAGGGGTCCTCACCGGATTACCAAACCTAACCAAACTCCGAATACCTGGGAGTACTAGTCGGCAGACACACGGCGGGTGCTAACGTCCGTCGTGAAAAGGGAAACAACCCTGACCTACAGCTAAGGTCCCCAAGTTATGGCTAAGTGGGAAAGGATGTGAGGATCCCAAAACAACCAGGATGTTGGCTTAGAAGCAGCCATCATTTAAAGAAAGCGTAACAGCTCACTGGTCTAAATAAGGGTCTTTGCGCCGAAAATGTAACGGGGCTCAAGCCATACACCGAAGCTTAGGGTTCGTGAGCAATCACGAGCGGTAGCGGAGCGTTCTGTAAGCTGATGAAGCCATACCCGTGAGGGGTGGTGGAGGTATCAGAAGTGCGAATGCTGACATGAGTAACGTAAGGGGAGTGAGAGACTCCCCCGCCGAAAGTCCAAGGGTTCCTGCTTAAAGCTAATCTGAGCAGGGTTAGCCGGCCCCTAAGTCGAGGCAGAAATGCGTAGACGATGGGAACCACGTTAATATTCGTGGGCCTGGAGGAAGTGACGGATCATTGAGGTAGTCCAATCTTATCGGATTGAACGGGCTGCTGCGTGGTTCCAGGAAATAGCTCCTCCTTATAGACCGTACCCGAAACCGACACTGGTGGACTGGTAGAGTATACCAAGGCGCTTGAGAGAACTATGCTGAAGGAACTCGGCAAATTGCACGCGTAACTTCGGAAGAAGCGTGACCCTTTTCCACGCAAGTGGAGGAGGGTGGCACAGACCAGGGGGTAGCGACTGTTTATCAAAAACACAGGGCTCTGCGAAGTCGCAAGACGACGTATAGGGTCTGACGCCTGCCCGGTGCTGGAAGGTTAAGAGGAGGGGTGCAAGCTCTGAATCGAAGCCCCAGTAAACGGCGGCCGTAACTATAACGGTCCTAAGGTAGCGAAATTCCTTGTCGGGTAAGTTCCGACCTGCACGAATGGCGTAACGACTTCCCCGCTGTCTCCAGCATAGACTCAGTGAAATTGAATTCCCCGTGAAGATGCGGGGTTCCTGCGGTTAGACGGAAAGACCCCGTGCACCTTTACTATAGCTTTACATTGGCATTCGTAGTGGCATGTGTAGGATAGGTGGTAGGCTTTGAAACCTGGGCGCCAGCTCAGGTGGAGCCACCCTTGAAATACCACCCTTATCACTATGGATGTCTAACCGCGGCCCGTCATCCGGGTCCGGGACAATGTATGGTGGGTAGTTTGACTGGGGCGGTCGCCTCCTAAAGAGTAACGGAGGCGCGCGATGGTGGGCTCAGAACGGTCGGAAATCGTTCGCTGAGTGCAATGGCATAAGCCTGCCTGACTGCGAGACTGACAAGTCGAGCAGAGACGAAAGTCGGTCATAGTGATCCGGTGGTCCCGCGTGGAAGGGCCATCGCTCAACGGATAAAAGGTACGCCGGGGATAACAGGCTGATGACCCCCAAGAGTCCATATCGACGGGGTTGTTTGGCACCTCGATGTCGACTCATCGCATCCTGGGGCTGGAGCAGGTCCCAAGGGTATGGCTGTTCGCCATTTAAAGCGGTACGTGAGTTGGGTTCAGAACGTCGTGAGACAGTTCGGTCCCTATCTGCCGTGGGTGTAGGAATATTGAAAGGATCTGTCCCTAGTACGAGAGGACCGGGATGGACGGATCTCTGGTGGACCTGTTGTGGCGCCAGCCGCATAGCAGGGTAGCTATATCCGGACGGGATAACCGCTGAAGGCATCTAAGCGGGAAACCCACCTTAAAACGAGTATTCCCTGAGAACCGTGGAAGACGACCACGTTGATAGGNGAAGGCATCTAAGCGGGAAACCCACCTTAAAACGAGTATTCCCTGAGAACCGTGGAAGACGACCACGTTGATAGGCCGGGTGTGGAAGAGCGGCAACGCTTGAAGCTTACCGGTACTAATAGTTCGATCGGCTTGATCGTTCTCATTCCCTATGCCCATTTTGGGCGACAATCCTTCGGATTGCGCCGAGATGGTCTGTTCTCACTCACGCTTGTTCCGCCCTGCGGGCGGCGCTACGTGGGTGCGGCGCATCGGCGCCGACGGTCGGTCGACCTTGCGAAGCTTCGCTTCGAAAGGCGCCAAGACCAAAAGAACGGTAAAGGCACACATAAGACCAGCGAACAGCTCAGAGAGAGCAGAAAATAGGTCCCCTATTCGCTACTCTCTCATCGCTATTCGCTCAAAAAGCTTCTCGAGCAACGTGCGCTTTGCCGACCTGGTGGTTATGGCGGAGCGGCTGCACCCGATCCCATTCCGAACNACCGGTACTAATAGTTCGATCGGCTTGATCGTTCTCATTCCCTATGCCCATTTTGGGCGACAATCCTTCGGATTCCGCCGAGATGGTCTTACCAGCGCTCACGCATGAGCGGCCCTTACGGGCCTATGCTCCGCGAGGGCGCCGGACGACCGGCGACGCGCAGTCGCACTTGCGGGCTTCGCCCGTAACAGACTGCAATGTTGCCTTGGCACAAAAAACAGCTTCTCGAGCAACGTGCGCTTTGCCGACCTGGTGGTTATGGCGGAGCGGCTGCACCCGATCCCATTCCGAANGTTGACGCGGGGTGGAGCAGCCCGGTAGCTCGTCAGGCTCATAACCTGAAGGTCACAGGTTCAAATCCTGTCCCCGCAACCAAACAAAAACGGCCCGCATCACGCGGGCCGTTTTGCGTTTGCAGCCTGGCGCGGCCAGTTTGATCCTCATCGAGTTACCCGACGGTGTGGGTCTCGGCAGGCGCCGTCTTCCCGTGTTAATCTGCTTGGCATGGAGACGGACACCGACAAGATCGACAATGCCGTTCTCGGGCTGCTTTGGCTAACGCTGCATGAAGAGAGGCGCGCCTGGAAGGGATTGGATTGGGATGCTCTGGATCGCTTGCACCAGAAGGGACTGATCGCCAATCCGGCAAACAAGGCGAAGTTGGTGGTTCTGACAGATGAGGGCCTGCGACGGGCTGAGGAACTGTTCCGCACCCTGTTCACGCGGCCGGCGCCATGAGCGCTGGCTGGCGTTCCAATTCGACAGCAAGAAGTCGCGCAGGCAAAACCGACAACTTGCTGTGCAGGCTTATCCTGCAACAATCAGGGTTGGGCGTTCCGCCCGATTACCGTCTGGCGGCGGTGTCCGGTGCGTCGGACCTTCAGTCGAAACCTGCCGTGGTGCTGCCATAAGAGCGTCGCTCAATTCACACGGTTTTCCAACCCCACCGTCAGCGGAATCTCAAGCCCCCGCCGCAATCCCGTCGCGACCACAGACACCCTGAATTTTCCTGCGAGCGCCTTGTCGAAAATGGCGCCGACGATGATGTCGGCATCGGCGTCGACCTCCTCGCGGATGCGCGTGGCGGCTTCGTCGACCTCGAACAGCGTCATGTCAGTGCCGCCCGATATCGAGACAAGGACGCCCTTGGCGCCCATCATCGACGCTTCGTCGAGAAGCGGGTTTGCGATCGCCGCTTCGGCTGCCTTCCTGGCGCGGTCCTCGCCGGTGGCTTCGCCGGTCCCCATCATCGCGCGACCCATATCGCGCATCACCGACTTCACATCGGCAAAGTCGAGATTGATCAGGCCTTCCTTGACGATGAGATCGGTGATGCAGCCGACGCCGGCGTAGAGTACGCGGTCCGCCATGGCGAAAGCGTCCGCGAACGTCGTCTTGGCATCGGCGATCCTGAAGAGGTTCTGGTTCGGTATGACGATGACGGTATCGGCGCTTTCGCGCAGCCGCTCGATGCCCTCATTGGCGGCATGCATGCGGCGGTTTCCTTCGAAGACGAACGGCTTGGTGACGACGGCCACGGTCAGTATTCCTGCGTTGCGCGCGGCCTGCGCTATGACCGGTGCTGCACCGGTTCCAGTTCCGCCTCCCATGCCTGCGGTCACGAAACACATATGCGTTCCCGCAAGATGGTCCATGATTTCGTCGATAGATTCCACGGCCGCGGCATGGCCGACCTCGGGCAGGGATCCTGCACCAAGGCCTTCCGTGACGTGCGCTCCCAATTGGATCAGCCGCGTTGCCTTCGACATGGTGAGCGCCTGGGCATCGGTGTTGGCAACGATGAACTCGGTGCCCTGCAAGCCTTCGGCGATCATGTTGTTGATGGCGTTGCCGCCACCGCCGCCAACCCCGATGACGGATATCTTGGGCCTCATCTCCGAGATTGTCGGCCTCGTTGCAGTGTTCATTTGCCGTCTCTCCCCTTGAATGCGCAAGCGCAGCGGTCGGTGGAAGGCTTGTTCCCGGCGCGCTGCAAAGACTTTGGACAGTGCGCGAATCAGGACAGCCCAGCGTAGCCAAGGGAATCAGACGGTTGAACCGGCTGCAAGTGCAGTATTCGCGCTCGCGCATGTTATGCGCTATTGGTTCGCCGCCGCTGGTGCTACGTGTGGCGGCTGACCGAAAATCGTCCGATGACAACGTCTCCCGTAAAGCCGAGACCGATCTTCCCGTTCTACTTCACGCCGATGCCGGCAGTCAGGCCGCCATCGATCCTGTAGTCCGCGCCGGTGCAGAACCCGGCTTTCGACGAACACAGAAAGGCGATGAGTTCCGCCACTTCCTCCGGCTCGCCGATGCGCCCGATGGGGTGCGCTTCGCCGAAGCGCCTGTAGGCGGCCTCGACATCGGCGTCGGTGCCGTTTTCGCCGCGCGCCGCCTTTTCCAGGATCGGGGTGCGGATCGAGCCCGGGCTGACGGAATTGACGCGAATGCCGGAGCGCGCGTGGTCGAGCGCCAGAGCGCGCGTCAATGTGTGGATGGCGCCCTTGGTCGTGGCATAGGCGGCGACGTTCTGCTGGCAGGCGAAACCTTGCACCGAAGCCACGTTGACGATGGCGCCGCCGCCTCGCCTGATCATTTCCGGAATACCGAAATGCGCGGTCAGGTAGATCGAGCCGACATTGACGGACATCGCCCGGTTCCAGATGTCGAAATCGGTGCTAACAGCGGTGCCATACGGATGGACCGCCGCGGAATTGACGATGATATCGAGGCCGCCGAACCGTTCAACACCGGCTGCGACCGCGTCGCGGACCTGATCCGGCACGGAGACGTCGACGGCCACGACCAGCGCCTCGGCGCCGGAGCTGCCCAGTTCCGCTCTCATCGCCGTGTTGGCCGCGCGGTCGATGCCGCAGGCGATGATCGCCGCCCCGCCCGCCGCAAGACGTCTGGCGGTTGCCAGGCCGATCCCGGTCGTCCCCGTCACCAGAGCGATCTTGCCGTCGAAATCCTTCATTGCGCAAACTCCTTTAATTTGACTTCCATTGTGGCCCAACAATACGGTTCCGTTTTATCGCAAAGGAAAGCCTCGATGGAACAATGCTGGCGCTGGTATGGCCCTGACGACCCGGTGACGCTCGATCATGTCAAGCAGGCCGGAGCCACGGGCGTCGTATCCGCCCTGCATAATATCTATGACGGCCGCGCCTGGCCTTTGACGGACATTTTGGAGCGCAAGCGGGTCATCGAGGCCGAAGGGCTGACCTGGTCGGTTGTGGAGAGCATTCCCGTCCACAATTCGATCAAGATCGGCTCGGCGGAACGGCTTCGCTATGTCGGCTGGTACAAGGACACGATCCGTGCGCTCGCCAAGGCCGGCATTGCGACGATCTGCTATAACTTCATGCCGGTGGTCGACTGGACCCGCACCGACCTTGCCTATCGGCTTCCAACGACGGGCTACGCACTGCGGTTCGATGCGATCGATTTTGCCGCCTACGACCTGTTCGTCCTGAAGCGCAGGAATGCCGAATTCGGCTACAGCGCGGCACGTATCGCGGAAGCGGAATCGCGACTGAAGGAATTGAGCGAAGAGCAGATCGACAGGATCGAGCGCAATCTCATTGCCGGCCTGCCGGCAACCGAGCGCAGCTACAACCGGGATAGTTTTCGTGAGGCATTGGCGGAATATGACTCGATCGGGCCGAAGGAGCTGCGCGACAATCTTGCCTGGTTTTTGCGCGAGATCATTCCGGTGGCCGAGCAGGAGGGGGTGCGCATGTGCATCCATCCCGACGACCCGCCATTCTCGCTCTATGGCCTGCCACGGATCGTTTCGACCGCCGAGGACGCGCGTTTCATCCTCAACGCCGTCGACAGCCCGGCCAACGGCCTGACATTCTGCACAGGCTCCTACGGTACGCGCGCAGACAACGACATTGTCGGCATGGTCAAGGAGTTCGCCGACCGGATCCATTTCCTCCATCTGCGCAATGTAACCATCGAGGATGACGGCTCCTTCCATGAAGCCGAGCATCTGGAGGGCGGCACCGACATGGCGCATGTCATCCTCGCTTTGATGCAGGAAGAGACGCGCCGCCGAAGGGAAGGTCGCGCTGATTGGCGGATTCCCATGCGACCCGATCATGGCCATCTGCTCGCCGACGATATCGGCAAGACCAGGATCAACCCCGGCTATTCTTTGATCGGCCGCCTGAAAGGCCTGGCCGAGCTGCGTGGCATCATGCGCGCCGTGGAACGTTTTGAGCTGGCCTGAGGATCGCAACCGGCCTAAGGCTGATGGCTTGACGCAACAAGCTCGGCCTTGCGCTGCGCCGTCTCCAGCCCGATGGCGATGAAGCGGCGCGCATGCCGGGCCAGCTCCATATTGTCGGTCCACAGATTGCGCCAGATGGCGGTTTTCTTCGACAGGTTCTCGTCGACGATCTCCGACGAGAAGGATTCGAAGCTGAGGTCGTCGCCAAAGCCGATTGCGGTCAGCGCATCGAAGATCGCGGCAAAGTCGATGTTGCCGGTGCCGAGGAAGCCGCGATGGCTCTCACCGATATGGACATAGCCGATCTTTTTGGCGGCGTGGCGGATGGCCAACACGACATCGGCCTCCTCGATGTTCATATGGAACGTGTCGAGATGCAGAAAAATGTTGTCGGAACCGGTGTCCTCGATGAAAGCCAACCCTTGCGCCGCGGTGTTGAGCAGATTGCTCTCGAAGCGATTGACGATCTCGAGGTTGAGCGTGACGCCGGCGGCCTTGGCGATCTCCGCGACCTTGGCAAGCGTGGCGGCACTGCGGTTCCATTGATCGCGCGTCGGCGCCTCAGTCTGCAATCCATGGCTGGTGCTGAGGATGCCGGCGACCTTCCGGCCGCCAAGATCGCGGGTGAGCGCGATCGTGTCATTGAGGACTTCGACGCCGTGCGCGGCAATCGCCTTGTCGGCGCTTGAAATGTCGCCGTCGGGCGGCAGCCCGATGCTGATCGCCACGCCGAGATCGAGGTCGGCGATGCGCTTGGCCAGCCCGCCAACATCGACATTGGCAGGGTCAAGATAGGAGAATTCGATCAGGTCGAAGCCCGCCTCCCTGGTGTTGGCCAGCGTCCGTTCGAGGTCGTCTTGCGCCGAGCTCGCCGACCAGACGAAAGAGTGGATTCCAATGCGCGACACGATCGTCTCCTGCTGCTCGAGAGCATCGGACCCAAGAAGGGGGAACCGGTTTGCGAAAAATCTGATGCTCAAAACAAAAAATCGGTGCGGCCGGTCACCCGGCCGCACCAGCCTTGGGAGGCTTTAGCTAGCGGGCCGCGGTCCAGCCCTTATAGTCCTTCAGGTTCTCTGCCGTGATCAGCTGCGGGTCGAGCAGCACCGTGGCCTCGGCCGGCTTTTTGCCGGCGAGCACTTCAGCTGCCATCTGCAGCGATTGGCCGGCCATGACGTAAGGATCCTGCGAGGCCGAGGCCTTGATCATCGAGGTGCCGGAAGAGAGTTCCTTCTCGATGTCGGGCGCGCCGTCGACCGCGGTGAAGATGAACTCCGAGCGGTTGAGCTGCTTGGCCGCAAGCTGGGCGCCGATCGCCGTCGGGTCGTTGATGGCGAACACCGCGTCGATCTTGTCGAAGCGGGTCAGCAGCGACTGGAACACCTTCAGGCCGCCGTCGCGCGAGCCTTCGGCATTCTGGTCGTCGGAGAGGATCTTGATGTCCGGGTGTTTTGCCAGCACGTCCTTGCAGCCCTTCACCCGCTCCAGGATCGACGACGATGCAGGGCCGTTCAGGATGACATAGTCACCTTTGCCACCGGTTTGGTCGACCAGGTACTGGCAGGCCGCTTCGCCGGCCTTGACGTTGTTGGTCATCACGGTGACGTCGGCGCCCGGCGCCGAGACGTCGAACGCGGCAACCACGATGCCTGCCGCCTGCGCCTTCTTCACCGCCGGCGCGATCGCCTTGGCATCGACGGCGTTGAGCATGATCACGTCGACGCCGGCGGCGATGAACGAGTCGACCTGTGAGACCTGCTTGTTGAGGTCGTAGTCGGCCGATACCGACGTCACCTCGACATTCGGATTGATCTTCCTGGCGGCGTCCTCGATGCCCTTGATGGTGGCGACGAAGAACGGGTTGCCGAGCAGGCCAACCGAGATGCCGATCTTGTTCAGGTCCTTGGCCGAGGCCGGTGCGACGGCGACGGCCGCGAGGGCAACGCCGCAGAGCAGTTTAGCGATGGTCTTCATTGTTTTCCTCCTGATGCCCGCGCCTCTCACGGTGCGTTAAATGAAACCGGGTCGTTGACGCCGGCGACTAAGGTCAATCATGTTCTTGCTCCTGTCTGGAGCCTGTAGCGGTCGAGGGCGACCGCCACGATGATGACCAATCCCTTGATGATGTACTGCCAGATGTCCGAAACACCGGCCAGGATGAGCCCGTTGGAGAGCACCGCTATGATCAGGCCACCGATCAGCGTGCCCCAGATCGAGCCGACGCCGCCGACGAAGCTGGTGCCGCCGAGGATGACCGCGGCAATGGCGTCGAGTTCGTAGGACTGTCCAAGCTGCAGCCCGTTGGCAGCGTAGAGCCGGGCCGCCGACATGGCGCCGCCAAGGCCGGCGAGAAGGCCTGAAACGCCATAGACGAAGAGCAGCACCAGCGGCACCTTGATGCCGGTGAGGCGGGCCGCCTCGGCATTGCCGCCGACGGCATAGATCCAGGTGCCGAGCACGGTGCGCTTGAGCACCAGCCAGGACAGCACCACGACCGACAGAGCGATGATGACCAGCCAGGGGATGCCGAACAGCGACCCGTTGCCGATGAAGTCGAACGGCAGGTCCGAGTTGAACACCGTGGTGTCCTGGCCGAGCAGGCGGGCGACGCCGCGCACGGCGGTCAGCGAACCCAGCGTGACGATGAAGGGCGGCAGCTTGATGTAGGCGACGAGCAGCCCGTTGATGACGCCGAAGCCGAGGCCGACCAGAATGGCCGCCGGCACGCCGAGCATGCCCCACTCCGGCACCAGCGACACCATCACCGCCACCATCGCCGAGGCGGCAAGAATGGAGCCGACGGACAGGTCGATGCCGCCGGTCAGGATGACGAAGGTCATGCCGGCCGCGAGCACGATGTTGATCGACGACTGTTGGGTGACGATCAACAGGTTGGTCTCGGTGAGGAAGCGCGGGTTCATGATCTGGAAGCCGGCCGCCAAAAGGATCAGGACCGGCAGCATGCCAAGCGCGGCGAAGGCGGTGCGCAGCCGCCGGCTCCTGCCGACCGCCTGGTCACCCGCACTCATCCCGGTTGCCTCATGGGTCATCCCTTGGCCGCTCCCGTTGCGAGTTCCATGATTGCCTCCTGACTGAGCGGCTGGCCTTCGGATGCCGTCACCTCGCCAGCGATAGTGCCGTCGCGCATCACCAGCACGCGGTCGGCGACGCCGATCACCTCCGGCAGTTCGCTGGAGATCATCAGGATGGCGATGCCCTTCTTGGCGAGATCGTCGATCAGCCGGTAAATTTCCGACTTCGCCCCGACATCGACGCCGCGGTCGGTTCGTCGAGGATGAGGACCCGCGGCTCGGTTTCGAGCAGGCGGGCGAGCAGCACCTTCTGCTGGTTGCCGCCCGACAGCGAGCCGGCATTGGCCTGCACCGACCTGGTGCGGATGGAGAGGTCGGAAACGGTCTTGGCGGCGCGCCTTTCGGCCGTGGCGAAGTCGCGCAAGCCGCCGGCCTGCGCATCCCTGGCGAGCACGCCCATGCTGATATTGTCGGAAATCGACATGTCGAGGAACAGGCCGAGTTCCTTGCGGTCTTCGGTAAGATAGGCGATGCCGGCGTCCAGCGCCTCGCGCGGCGAGCCGATGGCTATCGGCTTGCCGTCGAGTTCCAGCGTGCCTGACGTGTGCCTGTCGGCGCCGAAGATCAGCCGTGCGAGCTCGGTGCGGCCCGAGCCGACCAGGCCCGCCAGCGCCAGCACTTCGCCCTTGTGCAGGTCAAAGGAGCAGCCTTTCAGGAGATTGCCGTCCGACATGTCGCGCACCGACAGTGCGATCGCGCGCTTGCTGTCCGGCGGGCGGTGATCCTTCTTGTAGAAGGCGGACAGGTCACGGCCAACCATCATCGAGACCAGGCGCGTGGCGTTCAGATCGGCGCGTTCGAGCGTGCCGACATAGCCGCTGTCGCGCAGCACGCTGACGCGGTCGGCAAGCTGGTAGACCTCTTCCATGCGGTGGCTGATGTAGATGATGGCGATGCCCTGCGACTTCAGCGTCGCAATCACCTCGAACAGCCTGTCGGTCTCGCGCGAGGTCAGCGAGGTCGTCGGCTCGTCCATGACGATGATGCGCGCGCTGGTCGACAGCGCGCGGGCGATCTCGACCATCTGGCGCTCGCCGAGCGACAGGCTGGAGACAAGGGCGCGCGCCGAGAAGGAGACGCCGAGCCGTGCGATGATTTCCTTGGCGCGTCGATTGCATTGGTCGCGGTCGACGATGCCGAACCGTCTCGGCTCGTTGCCGAGGAAGATGTTCTGCGCGACCGTCAGGTTGGGCGCCAGCGACAGCTCCTGGTAAATGACGGCAATGCCGTTGGCGCGTGCCTTGATCGGGTCGCCGGTCGCGACCGGTGTGCCGTCGATCAAGATGTCGCCGCCGGCATCTGGCCGATAGGCGCCCGACAGCACCTTCATCAGCGTCGACTTGCCGGCGCCGTTTTCGCCCATCAGCGCGTGCAGTTCACCGGCGTGGACGGTCAGCGATACGTCCTGCAAGGCGCGAATTGGGCCGAACGTCTTGGAGATGTGCCGCATCTCCAGCACTGGCTGGCGCACGGTTTCGATCCGGGCAGCGGCGGTCATCGCGCGCCTCCCGCTGCGGCATCAGCGACGCCTCGGTCGGCGGCGAGACCGCGCCAGCTATCGCGATAGAAGGCAAGCCCGGTGAAGCTCGAGGCGCGTACGGGCTCTGGCGCCTCGGCGGCAAATTCGCGTCCAACACTCTCGAAGGCCAGAGCCGCTGCTCCGGTGGCGCTGCCCTCCAGCGTGGCGCCCTGCATGAAGGCCTGGCCGGGACGCAGCTGCGCCAGCAGGCTGGCAAGCAGGCCGCCACTGTTCAGCCCGCCATCGACGATCACCGTGTTGTTCGAATGGATCAGGTCGAGACACAGATCGACCATCAGCGCGACGTAGAGCAGCGCCACGGCCGCGCGCTCATCCGCGGTTGGTGCGCGCCCGACCAGTTCGCCGCGATGGCCAGGCATCGGCCCGCCCGGCGCGAAGCTCGGCAGCGCCATGATGCCGGCGTCGATCACCTGCTGTACGGCTGAGGGGGTGATCGCGCCCTGCCAACCGTTGCTGATCGTCGCGAACTCACGGCCGCCCATGAAGCGGATGGTCGGCACCGGGCCGCCATCGACATCGACATTGACCAGCATGTCGCGATCGCGATCGAGCGCGTCGAGCGGGCAGTCCGGATTGAGCACCACAACCCAGGTGCCGGTCGAGACGACGGTGACCGGACCAAGTGCCTGCCGACGATAGGCATGGAGCGCCGCATTGCTGTCATGGACACCGGTGTGGATGGCGATCGGCCGCGCCGCCTCGCCGAAGCGCTGCTCGCCGATGACCGCGCCGGCACGCTCGAAGGCGGGCATCTGGCCGCGCCATCCCTCGGCGTCGACCAGCGTGGAGAAATCGCGCTTGCGCGGCGCCCACAGATGCGAGTGGCAGCCGAGATAGGACACCTCCGAAACCGCCCGGCCGCCAAAGCGCCAGCTCCAGTATTGGGGATAACCGAGGATCGATTTGGCGGCGGCGAACACGCTTGGTTGCACCGTCTGCAGCCACAGCATGTGGCGACCATAGTTGAAGCCGAGCGGCAGGCGCGGCGAGAAGGTCTCGGCGAAATCCGGAATGCGGCGATCGATCTGCGCGGCAATCTCGGCCGGCGGCTCCTGCTCGTAGTCGAGTATCGGATGCGTCAGCGCCGCATCGTCGACCAAGGCAAAGGTGCAGCCATGGCCCGAAACCATCAAGCCCTCTATGCCATGGATGTCGACCGCCTCGCCGACGGCGCGCGCCGCCCAATCGTGAAGCGCTGCTTCGTCGAGCACACTGAAGCCGCCTTCGCGCGTCCAGTTCGGCTGGGTCCGGCGCTCACCTAGAATCTGCCCGTCCTGACCGAATACGAACAGCTTCGAGTTGGTCTTGCCGAAGTCGAGGACAGCCACCTTCACTGGACGGCTCCCGAGGCAGAGGCGATCCGCACCATGACGCCGGCGTTTTCGAGCATGCGTGCGTCGGCATCGGAAAGGCCGTCATCGGTCACCAGCGTGCCGATGCGCGACAAGGGCAGCGCGACGTTGCGCGCATGGATCGACAGTTTGCGGCTGTCGGCCAGCACCACGATCTGGTCGGCGCATAGGCTGAGCTCGGCGATGGAGCGGACCAGCAGCGGATGCGATTCCAGCACGCCCTCCGGGCCGATGCCCTGCGAGCCAAGAAAGAACTTCGATGCGTAGAACGGCACCGTCTGGGTGAGCGAATGGATGATGCCAGGCTCGCGATGCAGTTCGCCGCCGGCAACGGTCAGGCTGCAATGGCCGTGGTCGCTCAAATAGGCGATGAGCGGCATCGAGTTGGTATAGAGCCGGATGTTGCGGTCAGCGAGCTTGACGCCGAGATGGAAGCAGGTCGAACCGCCATGCACGATGACGGCGTCGCCATCGCGCACCATGGTCGCCGCGAGAGCGGCGATCTGCCGCTTGGCTTCGACCGCGAGATCGCGGTTCTCGTCGTAGGGCCGGGCATAGGCGACGCCCGCCTGCGCAGCGCCATCGAGCGCCGAGATGCCGCCATAGACCTTGCGTGCTTCGCCGGCCTCGTCGATCTTGTCGATATCGCGCCGCACCGTCGCAGCCGATACGCCGAGCCGCTCCTGCAGCTCTCGCACCGAGGCGAAGGGGCGATCCCGCAACAGCTCGACGATCTGACGCTGGCGGCCGGAGTCGCTCAACGGATACCCTCCCGAAATGCCATCTTGCCACGGCAATTGGTGCAACTTACTCAACGCAGATCAGATTGCAAGCTTGATTTGGTGGGATAAGATCACTATTGACGTAACTTACTCGCCGCTGCGATACCAGCGTCACTCGCTGTGCCGGCTACCGGGGATCCAAAGCCGTGGCTAGGCGGCCGGTTTGTGAAGGAGTTTCGATGGCAATCAATGCGGATGCGCAGGAATTGGCTGCTTTGCGGTCGCTTTCGGCCGGCATCGGGCGCGACCCGCACTTGACCCAGGCCGCGGGCGGCAACACGTCGCTGAAAGCCGGCGACACGCTCTGGATCAAGGCTTCCGGCACCTGGTTGAAGGACGCGCTCGCCGAGGACATCATGGTCCCGGTGGCGATCCCGCCGCTGCTCAGGGCTGTCGAACAGCGTGACCCGGCCGCGGATCAGCCCCAGGGTTTCGCCATCGAGGCGCTCAATGCCCGCAAGCTGCGTCCTTCGATCGAGACCACGGTTCACGCGCTGATGCCGCAGCGCGTCGTTCTGCATGTCCACTGCGTCGATACCATTTCGCTTGCCGTGCAGGCCGACTGCGAGGCTCAAGTCGCCAAGCGCCTCGATGGCCTCGAATGGGCGTATGTTCCCTATCGCCGGCCGGGCCTGCCGCTTGCCCAGGGCATTGCCGAGCGCCTTCGGCCCGGGGTCGATGTGCTGATCCTTGCCAACCATGGCCTGGTCGTCGCAGCCGAGACCGTCGCCGGCGCGGAGGCGCTGCTGCGTCGCGTCACAGGGTTGCTGGCGCGGCCGCCCCGCGAGGTGGCGGAGCCAGACATCGCGGCATTGACGACGCTCATCGGACGCACCGGTCACAGGCTGCCGGCGGATGTCGAAGCGCATGCCGTCGCGATCGATCCTGACAGCTGCCGCATGGCGTCGGGAGGCAGCCTCTATCCCGATCACGTCATCTTTCTCGGCCAGGGTTCGGTCGTGGCGAGACCCGGTGAGGACGTGATGCGTGTCACCGAACGGTGCGGCACGGCACCGGTGGCGATCCTGTTTCCCGGGCTTGGCGTGCTGATGCGCGGCGACGCCAGTGCCGGCGCCAACGCCATGCAACGCTGCCTCGCCGACGTGACGGCTCGGGTCGACGTCGCGGCGAAGCTGAACTATCTGACCGCCGCCGAGAACGACGAACTGATCAACTGGGACGCCGAGCAGTACCGCCAGAAACTCAATGCAGCCGGCAGCTGACATGGCGTTGTCAACCGGCCCGCTTTCGATCGGAATCGACATCGGCACATCAGGCGCCCGCGCCGTCGCCATGCGGCCGGACTTTTCGATTGCCGCGCGTTCCGCCGTTCCACTCGACAGATTTGGCCAGAATGCCCGCGACCCCTCCGTATGGTGGTCAGCGGTCGGCGCGGCGCTGGCGGAACTGCTTTCGGGCATCGATCGCGCGGCGGTGCTCTCGATCGCCGTCGACGGCACTTCGGGCACGCTGCTGCCGGTCGACGGCGCCGGACGACCGCTGGCTGAGCCGTTGATGTACAACGACAAGGTCGACGACGACGCCATTCTGGCGGTGATCGCGCGCGAGGCGCCGGCCGCGAGCGCAGCCCGTGGGGCGACGTCCGGTCTCGCCAAGGCGCTGTCGTCCCAGCGGCAGCCCGGCGTCGCCGCGGTGCTGCATCAGGCCGACTGGATCGCGGGACAGTTTTCCGGCCGCTTCGACATCAGCGACGAGAACAATGCCTTGAAAACCGGCTACGACGTCGAGGCGCGGCGCTGGCCGGACTGGATCGCGGCGACCGGGATGCGCATGGGATTCCTGCCTGGTGTCGTCAAGCCGGGCGATGTCACGGGAAAGCTCACCGCGAACGCCGCGGACCTGTTCGGCCTGGCGCGCGACGTCGCCGTGGTCGCCGGCACGACGGATGGCTGCGCGTCGTTCCTGGCGACGGGGGCTGCGGCTGTTGGCGACGGCGTCACCGCGCTGGGGTCCTCGCTGACCATCAAGATCCTCTCCGACCGGCCGATCTCGGCGCCGCAGTTCGGCATCTATAGCCACCGGCTGGGAGATGCTTATCTAGCGGGTGGTGCGTCGAATTCGGGCGGCAAGGTGCTGGCGCAGCATTTTTCTCTCGCGCGCATCATCGAATTGAGTGCGGTGATCGACCCTATGAACGAGACCGGTCTCGACTATTATCCGCTTCCCGCGGTTGGCGAACGCTTTCCGATCGCCGATCCTGATTTGCCACCACGCCTGACGCCGCGGCCGGCGGACGACGCCGACTATCTGAAAGCGATGTTCGAGGGCATTGCGGCGATCGAGGCGCTCGGCTATCGCCGGCTTGCCGCACTTGGCACCCCCCGATTGACGTCGGTCAGGAGCGTCGGCGGCGGTGCGGCAAATCCCGCCTGGACCGCGATCCGGCAGCGCAAGCTGGGTGTCGATTTTCTGCCGGCGCTTTCGGACGAGGCGGCCGCCGGCACGGCGCGGCTGGCGCTGATGGGCGCAATCGCAGCGGGGCTGTTGTGAGCACGAAACCAGTCGACCATCTCGACGGCATCGGAGCGCTGGTCGAGCGCTATCAGGTGTTCCTGCTCGATCAGTTCGGCGTGCTGCACGACGGCACGAACCCCTATCCGGGCGCCGTGGAGGCGTTGTCGGCGCTGAAGCGCGCAGGCAGGACGATCGTGCTGGTCTCGAATTCCGGCAGGCGGGCGCGGCCCAATGAGGCCCGCTTGCTGAAGCTCGGCTTCGAACCAGGAAGCTGGGATCAATTTGTCTCTTCCGGCGAGATCGCGTGGCGGTCCTTCCACGAAATGGCGATATCCGGAAAGCTGCGCCCAAACACAAAGTGCCTGCTGATCAGCCGCGAGGGCGATCGTTCGGCGATTGAAGGTCTGCCTTTTACCCTGACCAGCGACGGCGACGATGCCGAGCTGGTGCTGATCGCCGCCAGCGAGGGCGACCGCTACGACATCGAGCACTATCGCAGGCTTTTTGCACCGGCAGCGATGCGGCAGGTGCCGTGCTTCTGTACCAATCCCGACAAGATCATGCTGACGGCAGTCGGGCCTCGCTTTGGCGCCGGTCAGCTTGCGGATCTCTACGAGAGCCTCGGCGGCAGCGTCACCCGCATCGGCAAGCCCTACACGCCGATCTTCGACGCCGCGCTGGCGCTGGCGGGCAACCCGGACCGCAGCAGCGTGGTCTGTGTCGGCGACAGCGTCGAACACGATGTCGCCGGTGGAATTGGTGCCGGCGTGGCGACCGCGCTGGTCTTGTCCGGAATATTGGCAGACACCCCTGACCTGGCCGAGCTTTTCGACAGTCTGGACGTCTACCCCGATTACACCACGGACAGTTTCAGATTCGCTGATTGAGATCGGCAGCTTGCGAGGGTTGAGCGCTGCCATGGTGATCGTTTCGTCGTTGGTGCTGCTTTCGGTGGCGCAGCCCTTTGGCTGCTGTTGCCAGTTCACATCTTGTTGGTCGGAGGCTATTGAACTGCATGCGTGATTTTCAACTCCCCGGACGGTCGCCGGTTCGTGCGACGGAAGCGATGGCCGCGACATCGCACCCGCTGGCGACGCTGGCGGCGATCGAGATGCTGCGGTCCGGCGGCAATGCAATGGACGCAGCCGTTTGCGCGGCGGCGGTGCAGGCGGTGGTCGAGCCGCAATCGACGGGTATCGGCGGCGACTGTTTCGTCCTCTATTGTCCCAACGGTCAAGGCGAGGTTCTGGCCTTCAACGGCTCCGGCCGCGCACCTGCGGCAGCAGAGGCGCAGTGGTATCTGGACAAGGGGCACGACGAACTGCCTGAGTCCGGTCCGCACGCAGTCACCGTGCCGGGCGCCGTCGACGCGTGGTGCCGGCTGCTCGATGATCACGGCAGGAAGGGCATCGACGTCGCGCTCGCTCCGGCCATACATTACGCCGAACAGGGTTATGTCGTCCAAGACCGCGTGGCCTTCGACTGGGCCGAAAGTGCTGCCTTGCTGGCCGCCGACGAACATGCCGCGCGGATATTTCTGCCGGATGGAAAGGCGCCCCTGGCCGGCGAGCTGCACCGGCAGCCGCAACTGGCCGAAACCCTGCGCATCGTCTCGCGCCGTGGCCGTGCCGGCTTCTATGAAGGCGAGGTCGCCGACGACATGGTTTCGCGTCTGCGCGCGCTTGGCGGGCTGCATGCGCTCGAGGATTTTTCGGCGACGAAGGGCGACTATGTCAGGCCCGTCGGCACATCCTACCGAGGTTACGACATTCATCAGATGCCGCCGAACAACCAGGGGCTGACGGCACTGATCATGCTGAACGTGCTGTCGGGCTTCTCGCTCGGTTCGCTGGAACCGAACGGCGCCGAGCGCTTTCATCTCGAGATCGAGGCGGGGCGGCTTGCCTATCAGGACCGCGACAATTTCATCGGCGACCAGAACCAGGTCCATGTCCCCGTAGAGCAGTTGTTGTCCAGATCCCATGCCGACCAGCTTCGCGCCGAGATCGATCCGGCGCGTGCAATGACGCATCTGCCACGGCTGGAGCTTCAGCCGAGCGATACCGTCTACATCTCCGTGGTCGACCGCGACCGTAATGCGGTCAGCTTCATCAACTCGACCTTTGGTTCGTTCGGCAGCGGCGTGGTCGGCCCCAGGACCGGCGTCGTCCTGCAGAATCGCGGCAGCAGCTTCCGCCTGGCGGCGGACCACCCAAACCGCATCGCACCGGGAAAACGCCCGATGCACACCATCATGCCGGGCATGGTGACAGCCAAGGGCAGGGCAGTCATGCCGTTTGGCGTGATGGGCGGCGGCTACCAGCCGTTCGGCCATGTCCATTTGCTCACCAACATGATCGACTTCGGCATGGACCCGCAGGAGGCGCTGGATGCGCCACGCGTGTTTTACCGACAGAACACTGTGGAGGCCGAGCGTGGCGTTCCGGCCGAGGCGATCGCCGGCCTGCGCGAGCGCGGTCACGACGTGTCCGTCCCAACCGAGCCGCATGGCGGCGGCCAGCTGGTGCTGATCGACTGGGACAAGGGCACGCTTACCGGCGCGTCCGATCCACGCAAGGATGGTTGCGCGCTGGGTTACTGACGGTCCGCTGCGTCGCCGAGCTTGTACGACAGTTTCAGCTGGTTTCGATATCTGTCACGAGGCGCCCTGCATGCTGGTCCTGTTCAGTTTTGGCGCTGCCGCCATCAGCGCCTTGCCGATCGCCGACTGCGGGGCACCGATGACCGCGCGGGCGTTGCCGCTTTCGGCGACGCGGCCGGCATCGAGAATGACGACACGATGGGCGATGGCGCTGATGACGCCGAGATCATGCGAAATGAAAAGATAGGCGATCCGTTGCTCGCGTTGCAGATCGAGCAGCAATTGCAGGATCTGCCGGCGCACCGATACGTCGAGCGCGGACACTGCCTCGTCGAGGATGATCAGCGACGGGTTTGTGGCGATGGCGCGAGCGATCGCGATGCGCTGGCGCTGGCCGCCCGAGATCTCGTGGATGACACGAGCGGCGAGATCAGCGCTCAGGCCGACGCGCTCGAGCAGAGCGGCGATGCGGCGCGGGCGTTCTGATCGGGCTGCGATGCCATGGATGCGCAAGGGATCGTCAAGCACACGCGCCACGCTGGCGCGCGGATTGAAGGCGGCGAGCGGGTCCTGGAAGACCATTTGCAAACGCGCGCGCCGTGCGCGCAAGGCAGCGCCGTTCAGGGACAGGAAATCGCCACCCTCAAACTCGATACGGCCGGCGTCCGGTTCGATCAGCCGCAGCAGCAGCCGCGCGACCGTCGACTTGCCACTGCCGGAAGGGCCGGCCAGCGCCAGCGTCTCGCCGGCCTCGATATGAAAGGAGGCATCATCGACGGCGGCGATTGTCTTGCCGCCGCGACGATATCGTTTGGTCAGGCCGGAAACAGCCAGCAATGGACGGCTCACCGCGACGCTCCTGACTGCTGCAGCAGCGGTTCGGAGTCGAGGCCGAGATGGGCGTTAAGCAGCGCTCTTGTGTAGGCGTGGCGCGGACTAGCGACGATCTGCGCCGTCGTGCCGAGCTCGACCAGCTCGCCGTGCCGGAACACGGCGATGCGCTCGGCCAGCTCGGCGGCCAACGCGATGTCGTGGCTGACGAACAGCAGCGTCATGCCGTCCTCGGCCACCAATTTCCGGATCAGCGCGACGATCTCGGCCTGCACGATGGTGTCGAGCGCGCTGGTCGCCTCATCGGCGATCAGCAGTTTCGGACCGGCCGCGATCGCCGCGGCGATCGCCACGCGTTGCTTCTGGCCGCCGGAAAGCTGGTGCGGGTAGGCGCGCAAAGCGGCGTCCGGGTCGGGCAGGCGGACGCGTTCGAGCAGGGCTTTTGCCTTGGCATAGGATTGCGACCAAGTCAGACCAAGATGCGTGTGCGCGACTTCCGCGATCTGCTCGCCAACCGCCATTACCGGATCGAGGCTGGCCGACGGGTCCTGGAAGACGAAGCCGATATCGCGGCCACCGAGGGGGGTGTGGCTGGGTTTGGCGGCGGATTTTAGAGGCTTGCGTTCTGTGAGACCCCCCTCTGTCCTGCCGGACATCTCCCCCTCAAGGGGGGAGATTGCGCTGTCATTTCCGCTTTCGCCAATCTCCAAGGCTGCAGTGCCGGCGACGGAACTGCCAATCTCCCCCCTTGAGGGGGAGATGTCCGGCAGGACAGAGGGGGGTGCCTTGGCACCAAAGGATGGCAAAAACCACTCGATCGAGCCTCCAACCTTGGAAGAACCCGGCAACAACCCGGCAATGGCCAGCGCCAGCGTGCTCTTGCCCGAACCGCTCTCGCCGATGATGGCGAAGCGCTCGCCGGCGGTGACATCGAGGCTGACATGGTTCAGCGCCGCCACCTCGCTGCCGTCGCGGCGATAGGTCACCGTCAGATCGCGGATCGAAAGCAGCGCCGTCACGACAGGCTCCTTCTCACCGCGGCCGTTTCGACGACGCCTTCGCCCGCGAGATAGACGCCGAGCACGGTCAGCACGAGCGCTACGCCGGGAATGATCGACAGGAAGGGCGCGGTGCGCAGCACGGCGCGACCTTCGGCGATCATGCCGCCCCAGGTCACGCGGTTGGGGTCGCCGAGGCCGAGAAACGAAAGGGCCGCTTCGGTGAGGATCGCGGCGGCGACGATCACCGACGACAATGCCAGCACCGGTGGCAATGCGTTGGGCAGGACTTCGCGCAAGGCGATCTCCAGCGGATGCATGCCGATCACGCGGGCGCCGGCGACAAAATCGCGCTCGCGGATCGACAGCACTTCGGCTCGTGCAACGCGCGCCGGCCCCGTCCAGGCGCCGAGCGCGATCGCCGCAACGACGACTCCGAGCGACGGCCCGACGACACTGACGAAAGCCAGCGCCAGCAGGAAGCTCGGCACGGTCTGGAAGNACGACGACTCCGAGCGACGGCCCGACGACACTGACGAAAGCCAGCGCCAGCAGGAAGCTCGGCACGGTCTGGAAGGCGTCGGTAATGCGCATTAGCACCTCGTCGACGAGCCCGCGGGCAAAGCCGGCCAGCGTGCCGACTATTGCGCCGACGGCAAGAGCTGCTGCCGCTGCCGCCAGCCCGACCGCCAGCGACGTACCGGCGCCGTGGACAAGCGCGGCCAGCACGTCGCGGCCGAGCCGGTCGGTGCCGAGCGGCAGCGACCAGTCCTGAAAGGGCGGCAGCAATGCCGGCCCGGCAATGGCTTGCGGGTCGCCGGGAAAGAACAAAGGCGCTGTCAGCGCCATGGCGAACAACGCTACCAGGATGATCGCGCCGGCGACCGCTTCCGGCGTGCGAAGAAAGCGGCGAAGCGGGCTCACGCGCTGGCCTCGCTAGCGCCGACGCGCGGATCGAGGAAGGCGTAGGCGACGTCGACAAGAAGGTTGATAACGATGACCAGAACGGCGCTGACCAGGATGATGCCGAGCAGCAGCGGCGTGTCGCGCGCTGCCACCGCTTCCTGCGCCAGCCGGCCAAGCCCGGGCACGGAAAAGACGCTTTCGATGACGACGCTGCCGCCGAGCATCTGCGCCGATTGCAGGCCGAGCATGGTGACCAGCGGCAACAGCGCGTTGCGGGCGACGTGGGCGAGCACGATGCGGCGGCGGGAGAGCCCTTTGGCGCGGGCGGCGAGGACAAAATCCTGCCGCCAGACCTCGGCCATGCCGGCGCGCATCATGCGCAGATAGAGTGCCAGATAGATGAAGCCGAGTGCCGACACCGGCAGGACGAGATGGCGGGCAATATCGGCCGCGCGGTCAAGGCCGGTCTTGCCCGACGCGATGCTCTCGATGCCGCCGATCGGGAACCAGCGCAGGTCGACGGCAAAGACGATGATCAGCACCAGCCCGAGCCAGAATCCGGGAACAGCATAGAGCGCCAGCGAGCCGATCGACAGCAAGCGGTCGCGAAAGCCGCCGGGCCTGGCGCCGGCATAGATGCCGAGCGCCGAGCCGAGCCCGAAGGAGAGCGCGGTGGCGCTGCCCATCAACAGCAGCGTGTTGGGCAGGCGCTCGAGGATGACGTCGCGGATTGGCCGCGAGAAGGTCACCGACTGGCCGAGGTCGAGATGCAGCAGCGCCCAGAGATAGGTCGCTAGCCGCGTCAACGCCGACTGGTCGAGGCCCCAGCGATGGCGCAGCAGTTCGATCATGCCGGCGTCGCCGCCGGTCGAGACGATGTAGGCGTCGACCGCGTCGCCGGGGGCGGCTTCCAGCAACAGGAAAGTGCCGATCACGACAAGCAGCAGCACGAAGACACTGCCGACGAGGCGACGGCGAAGGAGGAGAAGCGCGCGGGTCATGGCGGCGCCGGCTGCTTGGCGGTATGCCGATCCTGAGAAATGCCGAGCCTAGGCACCCCCCTCTGTCCTGCCGGACATCTCCCCCTCAAGGGGGGAGATTGGCCGTCACTAGCCGTGGCGCCAATCGCAAACGTTGCTGAGGGAAGGGCCGTCGCCAAAGCAAGCGAATCTCCCCCCTTGAGGGGGAGATGTCCGGCAGGACAGAGGGGGGTATCGTCGAGCACGGACATTACCAACTTCACCTATTGGCGAAGGTCAATCTCAATTAACCCGCAGCTCACCCCTTCAGCCAGGTGTCCGCCCAGTTCGACACCGCCCAGCGCGGGTTGTTGGCGACATTCCCCACCGTGTCTCTGACAACGCTGATGAAGCTCCATTCGGCGACATTGATCAGCGGCAGGTCGGCTGCGACCTTTTTTTGAAACTCCTTGTAAAGCTCCGTCCGCGCGGCGGGGTCGAGCGTCTCGGACGCCTTGGCGACGAGGGCGTCGAGTTCGTCGTTCTTGTAGCCGCCCTGGTTGGAGAACGGCACGCCGTCCGGGATGCCGCTCTGCACCAGGATGGTGGTCGAGATCGCCGGATCGCCGCGGAACACCGGCGGCCCGACCGCAAGGTCGAAGGCGTGGTCGGTGTAGACGGCCTTGATGTGCGCGGCCGAGTCGTTGTTGACCAGCTGGGCGTCGATGCCGATGGCGGCGAGCGCCTGGCGCAGATAGTCGCCGAACTGCTTGGTCTCGTTGAAATAGGGCGCCGGCAGCAGCTTCAGCGAAAAGCGCTTGCCGTCGTCACCCCTGCTGTAGCCGGCTTCGTCGAGCCGAGCGTTGGCCTTGGCCACGTCGAAGGCATAGGTCGGCACATCGGCCGTATAGAACTGCGGATCGTTTTTCGGCACCGGGCCGGTGGCGGTGGCGGCATAGCCGAGGAACACCGTCTTGACGACGAAATCCTTGTCAATGGCGTGGGCGATCGCCTGGCGCACCTTCACGTCGGTCAGTTCCTTGCGGCGATGATTGATTTCGACGACGAGCTGATAAGTCAGCGCCTCATAACCCTTGGTGATCACCTTGAGGCCAGGCACTTTTGAGATGCGGTCGAGATCGGCCAGCGGCACCGCGGAAAAGGCGGCGAGCTGGATCTCTTCGGCCTCAAGCGCGCTTGCCGCCGAGGTGCGGTCGGGCAGCACCTGGTAGATGATCTCGTCGAGGTAAGGTTGGTCCTTGCCCCAATAGTCGCCATTCTTCTCCAGTCGGTAATATTCGCCTGACTTGTGTTCGGCGAATTTGAACGGGCCGGTGCCAACAGGCGCATTGTTCGCCGGGTTCTCTTCGATCTTGCCTGTCTCGTAGATGTGCTTCGGCACCACGCTGGTCAGCGCCGGCAAGGCGTTGCGGATCAGCTGGAACGGTGTCGGTTTGGCGAATTTGAACACCGCCGTCAGTTCGTCCGGCGTGTCGACCGCCTCCAGATCCTTGAACACGGTGCGGCCGAGATTCTGCAGCGGCTTCCAGATCTGCAGCGCCGAGAACGCGACGTCCGCGGAGGTAAAGGGTTTGCCGTCATGCCATTTGACGCCCTCGCGCAATTTGAACGTTACCGACAAGCCGTCGGCGGCGCCCTCCCAGCTTATCGCCAGGCGCGGGTCGAGCCCGTCCTTGCCGTCAAAGGACGCCTCGGCCAGCGGTTCCACGATCTTGCTCGAAATGAAGAAGACGCCGTTGGACGCGACGATCGCCGGGTTGAGGTTGCGCGGCTCGGAATCGGCGGCGACGACCAACCGCCCGCCTTTCTTCGGCGTCTGTGCCCAGCCGATCGTCGGCAGCGCCGTCGAAGCCAGCAGCAGTGCCGAACCGGCAAGCACGCTGCGTCTGGAAATCGTGACCTCTGACATGATCGAACTCCGTCCCTCTCAGCCACTCTGGCCCGGGTGGCCACTACCCTCGGACGCCAGACGGCATCCTTGCAAGGGTGATTATGAGCCTTGCCGAGGGTTTCGCCAGAGACGGATTTGGCGCATCCTCATGTGGCTTTGAAAATTTCGTCCTCTGGACCAGTTACAGGAAGCGGTCCAAGCCGACCTTATCTGGTAGGACCAGACTTGTCTCGTCGAAGACTGGGCGCCGCCGGCGATCCGAGCGGCCGGCCAGGGAATTCAGGGAGAGAAAGATGAACGTCGTTCCGGGTAAGAATGCCGCCAGCACCATCCCGTTCGATCATGCCAGGGTCGATCGGCTGATGGAGGAAGCCGGCATCGATGTGCTGGTCGCCACCTCCAAGCACAACACGCAATATCTGCTTGGCGGCTACAAGTTCATCTTCTTCGCCGCCATGGATGCGATCGGCCACAGCCGCTATTTGCCTGTTGTCGTCTACGAGAAGGGTGGGCCGGACCACGCCGCCTATATCGGCAACCGCATGGAGGGCGCCGAGCACCAGAACAACCCGTTCTGGACGCCGACCTTGCACGCCGCCTGCTGGGGCACGCTCGACGCCGCCAATCTCGCGGTCGAGCACCTGGCGAAAATCGGCAAGGGCGACGCCCGCATCGGCATCGAGCCGGCTTTCCTGCCGTCGGATGCCTACACGCTGATCCGCAAGGCGCTGCCTGATGCCAAGCTGATCGATGCGACCGATATGCTGGAGCGGATGCGGGCGATCAAGACGGATGCGGAGCTGGAGAAGCTGCGCATCGCCTCTGAACTGATCACCGATTCCATGCTGGCGACCATTGCCTGGGCGCGCGAAGGCACGACCAAGACCGAGATCATCGAGCAGCTGCGGCGCGAGGAGACCAATCGCGGCGCGCATTTCGAATATTGCCTGCTGACGCTGGGCGCCAGCCACAACCGCGCCGGCTCGCCGCAGGCATGGAAGAAGGGCGAGGTGATGTCGATCGATTCCGGCGGCAATTATCACGGCTATATCGGCGACCTCTGTCGCATGGGCATTCTGGGCGAGCCGGATGCCGAACTCGAGGATCTGTTGGCCGAAGTCGAGGCCGTGCAGCAGGCGGCCTTTTCGAAGGTACGCGCCGGCACGCTGGGTGGTGACATGATTTCCTACGCGGAAGGCGTGCTGAAGATATCCAAGGTCGCGCCCTATACCGATTTCTTTGCCCACGGCATGGGGCTGATCACACATGAAGCTCCGTTCCTGATGACCAACCATCCGGTGACCTATGAAGGCACCTATGCCGAAAAGCCGCTGGAGAAAAACATGGTGCTCTCGGTCGAGACGACGATGCATCACCCGACGCGCGGCTTCATCAAGCTCGAAGACACGCTGGCGGTCACCGATAGCGGCTACGTCATGTTCGGCGACCGGGGCAGGGGCTGGAACAGAGGTGGGGTGGCATAATCTCCCGCAATGGGCGGCGCCGCCCCTCATCCGCCTGCCGGCACCTTCTCCCCGTATAGGACGGGGAGAAGGGACATGGCCGCAGCCTTGGTGCTTATTCTGCAACGCTTGTGAGTGGCGAAACCGTAACGAGGGCGACCTTTCTCCCCGTTTACGGGGAGAAATGCCCGGCAGGGCAATGAGGGGCAGCGCTGCCCGAGAAAAAGGTCACGCGCCCGGCGGCAGCAGCCTGAAATCCGGCAGGTCGCGCAACGCCAGTTCAGGCCCAGCCGGCGAATAGACGACGAAAAGCTGCATGGGCGCATTGCCGGTGTTCAGTGTCGAGTGGAAGCGGCTTTCCGGCACATAGATGGTGCAGCCGGGGCCGACCTTCTCGACGACCGGATTGCCGTCCTCGTCCTCGACCATCTGCTTGCCATTGCCTGATATGACGAAGATGATCTCTTCCGCACCCGGATGGTTGTGGCGCGTGTGGCCCTTGCCGGAGGGCAGGTCGACGACGCCGCCGGAAAAGCGCGTGGCGCCGTTCACCTCGGGCGCCACCGTCAGCGACAGCCTGCCCCAGTCGAAGCCGAAGGCGCTGACATCCTTCGGGTAGACAAACACCTTGCTCTTGTCGGTCATCGTCTCATCCGTTCTTTTTCTTCGCGGTCGTCTTGGCACCGCTTTTTTTTGTTTGCGCATCGGATTTTCCCAAAACCGGTTCCCACTTTTGGGTCCGATGCTCCAGCGAGACCGCCTTGAAATCGGCAGTCTGCCTGGCGATCGCCGCCTCCGCCGGCAGCCGCTCCATCGAGCTTGCCCCGTAAAAGCCGTGCAGGCCCTTGCAGCGTTCGAGGATGTAGCGGGCATCGTCCGGCATCGAGATCGGCCCGCCATGGCAAAGCAGGATGACATCCTTGCGCATCGCACGCGCCGCTTCAGCGATGGCGTCGATCTCGGTCACGCAGTCGTCGAGCGATTTGGCCGACGTCGCGCCAATCGAACCGCCGGTGGTCACCCCCATATGAGCGACGACGATGTCGGCACCGGCCTTGGTCATGGCGCGCGCCTCATCGGGGTTGAACACGTAGGGCGTGGTCAGGAGATCGAGCTCGTGTGCTGCGGCGATCATGTCGACCTCAAGCCCAAAGCCCATGCCGGTTTCCTCGAAACTTTGCCGCATCTGGCCGTCGAACAGGCCGATGGTCGGAAAGTTCTGCACGCCGGAAAAACCCATCGTCTTCAGCTCGGCTAGCAGCAGCGGCATGATGACGAAGGGATCGGTGCCGTTGACGCCGGCCAGCACCGGCGTCTTCTTCACCACCGGCAGCACTTCATAGGCCATTTCCTTGACGATCTCGTTGGCGTTGCCATAGGCGAGCAGGCCGGCGGCCGAGCCGCGGCCGGCCATGCGGTAGCGGCCGGAATTGTAGATGATGATCAGGTCGATGCCGCCGGCCTCCTCGGCCTTGGCCGACAGCCCGGTGCCGGCGCCGCCGCCGACGATCGGCACGCCGCCGTCAATCATCTTGCGGAACTTTTCCAGGATTTTCTTGCGCGGAATGGCGGGCATGGCTTCGTCTCTCACTGTCTGGCGATGTCGAGAAAAGCCGCAACCGCAGCCTTGGCGAATTCGGGATCGTTGATGTGCAGCGGCAAGCGGATCACGCGACGCGTGTCATCCGGCATGATCGTGCGCTCGAGGGCCTCGAAGAGTGCTGCATCGGCCTCGGGATCGAAAAAGGCGCCGCCTTCGATGTCGAGCGCCGAAACGCCCTTTTCGGGAATGAGGAACCGGACCGGTCCCTCGCAAAGGCTTAGTCTTGCACCGATCCATTCGCCGATCCTGCGGCTTTCGTCAGGCGTCGTGCGCATCAGCGTCACGTTCGGATTGTGCTCGTAAAACAGCCGTCCGCTATAGCGTTCCGGAATGGTTGGCGGCGCCCAGAAATTCACCATATCGAGCGCGCCGACCGAGCCGACATAGGGCGACTTCGTGCGGGCGATCGCGCCGAAACGGTCTTCGGTTGCCGGCAGAACGCCGCCGAACAGGAGGTCGCAGACTTCTGTCGTCGTGATGTCGATGACGCCGGACAGCAAGCCGCTGTCGGCCAGCTTCTCCATGGTGCGGCCGCCGGTGCCGGTGGCGTGGAAGACCATGCAGTCATAGCTCGAACGAAGCTCGTCGGCGATCGAAGTCACGCACGGCGTGGTGACGCCGAACATGGTGAGCCCGATCGACGGTTTGCCGTCGGGCGGCGGCGCCGGTTTTGCAGACATGGCTGCTATCGCCTGGGCGGCGTTGTGCAGCACGACGCGAGACAGCCGGTTCAAGCCGGCCATGTCGGTCACCGACGGCATCATGACGATGTCGGAGACATCGACATAAGGCGCGGTGTCGCCCGAGGCGAGCGTCGAGACCATGATCTTGGGCAGGCCGAGCGGCAGCGCGCGCATGCCGGATGTGATGATCGAAGTGCCGCCACCGCCGCCGATACCGATCACACCTGAAATATCGGTGTGCGATTGGACAAACCGGGTGAAGGCGATGGCCATTGCCGCGACCGCGGTGCCGCGGTCGTCGACGCCCAGCACGGCAGTGCTGCCGTCGGGATGGTTGCCGGCGACCTCTTCGGCCGAGACATCGACCGGCACGGTCGCGTTGCGCGTTCCGACGTCGACGCGGGCGACAGCAGCACCGGTGGCTGCGACCGCATCGGCCAGAAAGGCGAGTTCCTCACCCTTGGTGTCGGCGGTGCCCACCACATAGACGCGCTTCATTGCGTTTCCCCGGTTCAAGGCGCACTCGGCGTAGTTGCCGGCCGCTCTTTTGCCCCGGCCGTTCGGCAGCGCGAAAGGCCATTGCAATTTTTTGAGACGTCCGTATCATATTGACATGAATGTCTCACGTCAACCAGCGGCAGTGCCCGACGATGCCGGTTCTGGAGCGCCGCGCGGGCCGCGCGCCCGCACAAGGCGGTTGATGCTGGAGACGGCGACAAGGCTGATGCAGGCGGGCGCCACGCCCTCGGTCAGCGAGGTCGCCGAAGCGGCGGAAGTCTCCCGCGCCACCGCGTATCGGTACTTTCCAAGCCAGGCGGCGCTGGTGCAGGCGGTGGTCGACGAAGGGCTGGGGCCGATCCTCACCTGGAAATCGACCTCGGCCGATCCCGAGCGCCGCGTCGTCGAACTGTTCGACACGGCCATGCCACGCATCGAAGCCTTCGAGGCGACGTTCAAGGCGGCGCTGAAGCTGTCGCTCGACCAGTGGGCGCGGCGGCAGGCCGGCACACTCGACGGCGAGCCGGCCTTCACGCGCGGCCATCGCATCGATCTGCTCAAAGACGCGATCGCACCGCTCAAGCACCGGCTGCCGCCACGCGAATTCAAGCGCCTGGCACAGGCCCTGTCGCTGATCTTCGGCGTCGAAGTGCTGATCGTGCTGAAGGATATATGGGGACTGGACAGCCGCAAGATGATGTCGGTAGCGCAATGGGCAGCCGGCGCGCTGGTGCGGGCTGCAGTGATGGAATCGATGGCTGGAGGAAACAGACCTGCGCCGGCGACAGCTGCGGAATAGTATCGATCTGGTTCGACCAGATGGGGATGCCTACTACTGACAATAGTCGGCGTTTCGTAGCGCGAACAAGGGTCTTGCGTATCAACGAGTAGGAAAATTTAAGAAAAACAGACAGATGTTGCTGGAATCTGCTTGTCTGAGGCCCTGCCATCGTCCAAGAAAGAGCTTGACGCGCGTCCGAAATTGGTAATACCAGATCAGGACGATATAGCGGGTCGAAAGTGAGGGCTGCGATCCATTTCCGGTTGGGCGAGGAGGCTCGAAAACCGGAACGGCGCCATCACGGAAGGAACTACCAGGGCCGGCCTCGCCGCCGGCTCGGATGATACGGTAGAATGCGCACAAGGGAGGAAATCATCATGCGCAAGACAATGACCAGCATGCTTGCTGGTATCGGCTTAGTGCTCGCCTGCGGAACGTCTGTCTACGCGCAGGATAAGGAACTCACCATCTTCTGGGCTGAGTGGGATCCGGCGAACTATTTGCAGGAACTCGTCAACCTTTACGAGGCCGAGAGCGGCGTGAAGGTCACGGTCGAAACGACGCCGTGGCCGGATTTCCAGACCAAGGCGTTCACCGAGTTCAACGCCAAGGGCAGCGCCTACGACATGGTCGTCGGCGATTCGCAGTGGATTGGCGCGGCCTCCGAGGCCGGCCACTATGTCGACCTCACCGACTTCTTCAACAAGCACAATCTGAAGGAAGTGATGGCGCCGGCAACGGTGAAATACTACGCCGAATATCCGTCCAACTCCGGCAAATACTGGTCGATACCGGCCGAGGGCGACGCGGTCGGCTGGTCCTATCGCAAGGACTGGTTCGAAGACCCGAAGGAGATGGAAGCCTTCAAAGCCAAGTACGGCTACGATCTCGGCGTGCCGAAGGACTGGAAGCAGCTGCGCGACATCGCTGAATTCTTCCACCGTCCCGACGAGAAGCGCTACGGCGTCGCCATCTACACCGATAACTCGTACGATGCTCTGGTGATGGGCGTCGAGAACGCCATTTTCTCCTTCGGCGGCGAACTTGGCGACTATTCCACTTACAAGGTCGACGGGATCATCAACTCCGAGCAGAACGTCAAGGCGCTCGAGGCCTACAAGGAGCTCTATTCCTTCACCCCTCCTGGTTGGGCCAAGAGCTTCTTCATCGAGGACAACCAGGCGATCACCGAGAACCTGGCGGCGATGAGCATGAACTACTTCGCCTTCTTCCCGGCGCTCATCAACGAAGCCTCCAACCCGAATGCCAAGGTCACCGGCTTCTTCGCCAACCCTCCAGGACCGAACGGCGACCAGTTCGCCGCGCTCGGCGGCCAGGGCATCTCCGTCATCTCCTATTCGCAGAATCAGGAAGAGGCGATGAAGTTCCTGGAGTGGTTCATCAAGGACGAGACGCAGAAGAAATGGGCGGAACTCGGCGGTTACACGGCAAGCGCCAAGGTGCTCGAGTCGCCTGAATTCCAGAACGCCACGCCTTACAACAAGGCCTTCTACGAAACCATGTTCAAGGTGAAGGACTTCTGGGCGACGCCGGAATATGCCGAGCTGCTCATCCAGATGAACCAACGCGTCTATCCGTACATCACCGGCAATCAGGGCACGGCCAAGGAAGTGCTCGATGCGCTCGCCGCGGACTGGAACGCCACGTTCAAGAAATACAACCGCGTGAAGTAAACGGCTCTAACGCTCGGAGGGGGCGGGAGCCCGCCCCTTCCGTTTTCTTTTCCGGAGGAACGGCCCTTGGCCACTGCAGTCATGACCACGCTGGATCCCAAGTCGCGCTCCGCCGCCCGCGGTATGAGCGACCTTACGATCCGCAATCTCTTCATCATTCCGACGATCGTTTTCCTGATCGTCTTCAACATCTTTCCATTGCTCTATTCGCTCGGCTATTCGTTCACCGACTTTCGCGCATCGAGCGCGGCACCGGCAACTTTCGTCGGACTGCAGAATTACCGCGAGCTGCTCAACGACCCGTTCATCTGGTCGAATTTCGCCATCACCGCCAAATACGTCATCGTCTCCGTGGTCGGCCAGGTCATCGTCGGCTTCGGCGTGGCGTTGCTGCTCAACCGCGATATCCCGTTGAAGGGCCTGCTGACGACACTGCTGCTTTTGCCGATGATGCTGTCGATGGCTGTTGTCGGCCTGTTCTGGAAACTGCTCTACGATCCGTCCTTCGGCATCATCAACTATACGCTCGGCCTCGGCTCCTTCGAGTGGCTGTCCAACCCCGACATGGCGCTCTACGCGGTTGCCATCACCGACATCTGGATGTGGTCGCCCTTCGTCATGCTGCTGTCGCTCGCCGGCCTGTCGGCGGTGCCGAAGCACCTCTACGAGGCGGCCGCGATCGACCGCGCCGGCTCGTTCTATACGTTCTTTCGCATTACGCTGCCCCTGGTCGCGCCGATCCTGATGATCGCGATCATCTTTCGCACGATGGAGGCGTTCAAGACCTTCGATCTTGCCTACATCCTGACCAGCCAGCCGACTACCGAGGTGATCTCGATCCGGCTCTACAAGATGGCGTTCCAGGAATGGCAGACCGGGCGCTCCTGCGCGCTCGCCTACATCGTGCTGATCATGATCCTGGCGATCACCAACATCTACGTCAAGTACCTGAACAAGGTGAAGGAGCGCTAGCATGGCCGCTGTCACCACCTCTGCCGAGCGTTCGCTCAACAAGCTCGCCATCGTCGGCGTGCTGATCGTCACGATTATCTTCCTGGCGCCGATCTACTGGATAGCCTCGACGGCGTTCAAACCGCGCAACCTCGCCACCACCATCCCGCCGACGGTGGTCTTCCAGCCGGAGATATCGCCCTTCGTCAAGCTGTTCACCAAGCGCTCGCAATTGCGCACTGCGCCGACGCCGGAACAATACGCCGCCGCCCCGTGGTGGGAGCGGCTGGTGTTTGACGGCGGCGAGAAGGTGGTGCGCTCGGGCAGGGGCGACGTGCAGTGGTCCGGCTATCCGAACCGCTTCATGAATTCGCTGATCGTGGCCATCACCTCGACGATCCTCGCCGTCGGCATGGGCACCTTCACGGCTTACGGGTTCTCGCGCTTCAAAATAAAGGGGGAACAGGACCTGCTCTTCTTCATCCTGTCGACGCGCATGCTGCCGCCGGTGGTGGTGGCGATCCCGATGTTCCTGATGTACCGGGTCGTCGGCCTCAACGACACGCATTGGGGCCTGATCATCCTCTACACCGCCTTCAACCTCAGCTTCTCTGTATGGCTGATGAAGGGGTTCATGGACGAAATTCCGAAGGAATACGAGGAGGCGGCGCTCGTCGACGGCTATACGCGCATGGAGGCCTTCTTCAAGATCGTGCTGCCGGAGGCGGCCACCGGCATCGCCGCCACCGCCGTATTCTGCTTCATCACCGCATGGAACGAATATGCCTTCGCGCTGATCATGACCAACCGACGCGCCCAGACGGCGCCGCCCTTCATTCCAAGCCAGGTCGGTTCCGGCCTGTCGGACTGGACGGTGATTGCCGCCGGAACCTTCCTGTTCCTGCTGCCGGTCGCCATCTTCACCTTCCTGTTGCGCAACCACCTCCTGCGCGGCATGTCCTTCGGAGCGATCCGCAAATGATCCGCCACGCTACAATCCAGCGCACGGCCGAGATCGTGATGGTGTGCGGCATCATCGCGCTCTGCCAGCCGTGGAACCTCTTCCTGCACCGCTACGGGCTGACGATCATCATCGTCGGGCTGCTGACGTTCATGATCACCGGCTGGGTCGGTCCAAGGCAGGAGCCGAAGGCGACCGGCGCACCGGAAAAAGAAGGTCACGCATGACCCAGATCGAGCTTCGTGGCGTCCAGAAATTCTTTGGCGCCGTCCAGGTCATCAAGGACCTCAATCTCAAGATCGACGACAACGAGTTCATCGTGCTGCTCGGCCAGTCGGGCTGCGGCAAGACGACGACGCTTCGCGCAATCGCCGGGCTGGAGACGATCGACGGCGGCGATGTCCTCATCGACGGCAAGCCGGTCCAGCATCTCAAGGCTGCCGACCGCGACATCGCCATGGTTTTCCAGTCGTTCTCGCTCTATCCGCATATGAGCGTCTACGAGAACATCGCTTTTCCGTTGCGGGCCATGCGCAAGAGCAAGGCGGAGATCGACGGCGAGGTGCGCTCGGTCGCCAAAGTGCTGCAGATCAACGATCTGCTCGGCAAGAAGCCGTCGGCGCTGTCGGGTGGCGACATGCAGCGCGTAGCAATCGGCCGGGCGCTGGTGCGGCGGCCGAAGGCGATGCTGATGGACGAGCCGATCGGCGCGCTCGACGCCAAGCTGCGCGAGGAGATGCGCGCGGAGATCAAGCGGCTGCACATCAAGCAGGGCTCGACCACCATCTACGTCACCCACGACCAGATCGAGGCGATGAGCCTTGCCGACCGCATCGTCATTATGCATGAGGGCGTTCTGCAGCAGGTGGGCAGCCCATCGGAAGTGTATAAGCACCCGGCCAATCTGTTCGTCGCGCAATTCGTTGGCTCGCCGGTGATGAACGTTGCCAATGCGGCGGTGACGATGAACGGCTCCGGCGCCAGGGTCACTGTCGATGGGGCCGCGGAAGGGTTCGTTTTCCCGGCCGAACTGGTCGGCCAGCTCGACGCCGCGAACGTCGGGCAGGACCGCCTCGCGCTCGGCATCCGCCCTGAAGGCCTGATGGTCTCGCGCGACCCGGCGGACGGTTATCTGCCGGTCGAGGCGCAGATCATCGAACCGCTTGGCTCCTACGACATCGTCGACCTCAAGGTCGGGGCACAGATGCTGCGCGCCCGGACCCGTTCCGGTTTCGTCGGCAAGCCGGGGGTCCAGGTCTTCGCCAGGCTCGACCCGGCGCAGGCGCACTTCTTCGACACGGCAAGCGGCAATTCGCTTGGGGTGAGACTCTGATGGCCCATATCCAGCTCAAGAACATCTCGAAGACATTCGGCAATCACACCGCATTGGCCGGGCTCAATCTCGACATTGCCGACGGCGAGTTCTTCGTGCTGCTCGGCGAGACCGGCGCCGGCAAGACGACGACGCTGCGCATGGTCGCCGGCCTGGAGAAGCCGACCGAAGGTCAGGTCTTCATCGACGGCGTCGATGTCGCCAACTGGGGTGCCGCCGAGCGCGATGTGGCGCTGGTGCTGCAGCAATATTCGCTTTATCCGCGCTACACGGTGCGCGAGAACCTCGAATTCCCGCTGAAGCCGAAAATCCGCCGCATCGAGCCCGACGAGATCAAGACGCGCGTCGACCGCGTTGCCAAGACCTTGCGTATCGAGCATCTGCTCGACCGCAAGACGGATCGCCTCTCTGGCGGCGAGATGCAGCGCGTCTCGATTGGTCGCGCCATCGTCAGGAAGCCGCGCGTATTCCTGATGGATGAGCCGCTGTCGGCGCTCGATGCCAAGTTGCGCGAGGCGCTGCGCACCGAACTCAAGAACATCCAAATGAACCTTGGTCAGACCTTCCTGTTCGTCACGCACGATCAAATCGAGGCGATGTCGATGGGCGACAAGGTTGGCGTGCTCAACCATGGCCGCATCGTCCAGACCGGCACGCCCTATGAGATCTACAACTATCCGCGCGACACCTATGTGGCGAGCTTCGTCGGCTCGCCGCCGATGAACCTCATCGACGGCAAGCTCATCGACGGCCGCGCGGTGATGGCACCGCTGAATTTCGAACTGCCTTTTGCCGGGGGGGCCAGGACGAGCGGCGAGACCGACGGTCGCCCGCTCGTCTTCGGTATTCGTCCCGAGGATCTCTATCTCGAGAGCGGGGCACCGGTGGAAGCGCGCGTCCACGATGTCGAGAACCATGGCGTCGAAAAGATCCTGACGCTGCGGGTCGGCGACGCCATGTTGCGGGCCACGGTGCCGGCCAGAACCGATGTCGAGATCGAGCAGCCGGTGCGCTTTGCCTGGGATCCGGACAAGGTGGTGCTGTTCGACAAGGGTACCGGGATAAGCCTTCGTCACGCAGGCTAAGCCGCGTCGCGCAAAAATGCGCGTCTGTTGGGCGGGAGGATGCCAGGCGGCTAAAAGCCTGTGGCCAGGTTTAGCCGGCTTGGCGGGTCTCAGCCGGTTCCTCGGCCCGGAAATGGCTGGGAGCCGATCCGATGACGCGCTTGAACGCCCGGCTGAACGAAGCGTCGGATTCATAACCCAGGCGTGCGGCGACGACGGAAATCTTCAACCGGTCGCGGACCAGCCATTGCCGTGCCTGGTGCATTCTCACCTGGGAGACATATTTGGCCGGCGTTTCGCCGACGATCGTCGCGAAGCGTTCGGCGAAGCCTGATCGCGAGGCGCCCATCATCCTGGCCAGGGTCTCCACCGTCCAGTCTCGGTCCGGTTCGAGGTGGATCGCGGCCAGCACGCGCCCGATCTCGCGATCCCTCACTGCCGCAATCCATCCGGACGAGTCGCCGCAACCGCGCTCGACCCATGAGCGGATGACGGTGGCGGCCAGCACATCGGCCAGCCGTGCCAGAATGCCGCCGGAGCCAACACGCTCCATCGTCACCTCGCGTGCCATAGCCTCCAATAAATGCGGGATGGCCGGTTCATAGGCTTCCAACTCGTGCGCGCGCATCACGTCCGGCATCATGCCGAGCAATGGGTGCAAACCGTCGAGATTGAAATACATGCTGCCGAAAAACAGCAGCGTCCCCGGCCGACAGCCTTCGTTGGACAGGCAGTAAACGCCCTTGCAGACCTCTCCGACCTCGTAACCCTGGATCGGCGAAGCCTCAGTGCCCGGCTCGCTCGCCAGGACGTGTGCGGCGCCGCGCGGCAGCAGCACCGCGTCGCCCGCCTTGAGCTCGACCCATTCGCCGGACGGCTGCAGCAACCAGCATCCTGTGCGGCCGATGAAGTGAAACCGCGCCGCCGTCTGGGCCGGAAACTGGAGGCCCCAGGGCTCCTGCATTTCACAACGGCCATATTCGACGCCGTCGAGCCGTAACCCGCGCAATATGTCTGTCAGCGGATCGCCGGTGACCGGAACTTTGGACGAATGGTCAAGCATGATGGTGTTTCTAGCATGGAAACTCCAGGCGGTCACTCGCTATGTTGCACTGCAGCCAAATGTTGCGCCGCAACCAGATCGGAGATTCCATCATGACCGAACCCGCGACAGGCGTCATCGACGCCGTTCTCGATCCGGCGGAAACCGATGAACGAGCCGAGCCGGCGTGGGGAGCGGTCGTATCCCTCGCGCTCGGTGTGTTTGGGCTGGTGACCGCGGAATTCCTGCCTGCCAGCCTGCTGACGCCGCTGGCGCAGGATCTCGGTGTGACCGAAGGCACCGCCGGCCAAGCGGTGACGGCAACCGCCGTTGTCGGCGCGATAGCCGCTCCGACCATGGCCATCGTCACCAAACGGCTGGACCGCAGGCTCGTCATGTGGGGACTGACCGTGCTGCTGATCCTGTCGAACCTGTTGGCGGCGTTTGCGTCCTCGCTTTCCATACTTCTGATCGCCCGCATCATGCTCGGGATCAGCCTCGGCGGCTTCTGGTCGATGTCGGCAGCCATGGCGATGCGGCTCGTTCCGATGCGGCTGATGCCACGCGCCATGTCGATCATTCTCACCGGCGTCTCGGTGGCGACCGTCTGCGCCGCCCCGGTCGGCGCCTATGTCGGCGACATCTGGGGATGGCGAACGGCGTTCATGATCGCGGCTGTTGTCGGCGCCTTGGCGCTGCTGGTGCAGATCGCCACCCTTCCGAAGCTGCCGCCGGCGGGCGTGGCAAGCTTTCGGACCTTGCTGGAGGTCATAAAACGGCCGATGATCAGGGTTGCGCTCCTGGTGATCCTGCTGGTCGCCTCGGGACATTTTGCCGGCTTCACCTATGTCCGCCCGTTTCTCGAGAAGGTGCCCGCGCTGGACATCGAGACGATCTCGCTTGTGCTGCTCGCCTACGGCATCGGTGGCTTCTTCGGCAACTTTGCCGGCGGGTTCATGGCTGAACGAAGCCTCAAGACCGCGGTGGGCCTGGCGCCACTGCTGATTGCGGTCGCGGCACTTCTGCTGCTGACCATCGGCGCTTCGCCCGCGGTGGCGGCGATAGCGGTGGCCGCCTGGGGTTTTGCCTTTGGCGCGGTGCCGGTCGGGCTGCAAGCCTGGCTTGTGCGAGCCGCTCCCGACCAGGCAGAAAGCGCTGGCGGGCTGATGGTCGCCACATTCCAGGTGGCCATCGCACTGGGCGCCGTTTTCGGCGGCCTGCTGGTCGACAATGCCGGCGTTGCCAGCGCTTTCGCCTATTGCGGGATCGCGACGTTGCTGGCGGCCTTGGCGGCGTTCCTGCTCGGCCCGAGGAGCGCAACCTAAGCCATCCGAAGGTGCGTCCCACCTAGGACGCCTCCAAGAACTGGCCCGAATATCGGTTATGGTTTTCGGGCCGTTACGATTGCGGTGACAAAACGGCCCAGACTGTCTTCGACGTAGGATGCAACTTCGGCCTTCGGGTCGAAGCTCCACCAAAGCAGCGAGCCTTGCCAGTGCGATGCCATCAGCAGGCCGATGTCCAACGGCGTGTCGACGACAGAGGCAAAGCAAGAGTCGAGGATGTTGCACAGGGATGCCTTCCACGACGCCCCCCGCGCGCGAAGCACCGGATCGCGCAGATCTTCGCGCAGGACGAGCAGGCCCTCGGCATAGGATTCGATGCCGCCATAGTCTCGTGACAGCGCCACCAGCAATTCGATCGCGCCAAAAGGGGTCCTCGGCGTCGCGTCTGCGAGCTTTGTCGTCTTCGCGTCCAGCCGGTCCCATGCCTGCAGCAAGGTTCTTTGCCTGAGCGTGGCCTTGTTCTTAAAACGCTGCACCAGGGTAGAGCCGGAGAGCCCGCAAGTTTGGGACAGCCGTTCAAATGTGAGTGCCTCCGGGCCATGCCTGTGGATCAGCCGGTGCGCCGCTTCCAGCACGTCCTCGTCGGATTGCGTTTTTTGCCGAGGCATCTTGACACCCATTTATAACCGAATGATCATTTATATATCTTAACATTGAAGAAGGCCAGCATTGGTTGGTCAGAGCATTGGTTGGTCAGAGTCTGGGGAGTTCAATGACGCTTGAGGGAAAGGTCGCTTTGGTCGCTGGCGCCACGCGCGGTGCGGGGAGAGGTATTGCTGTCGAACTGGGTGCCGCGGGCGCGACGGTCTACGTCACCGGGCGGACGACACGCGCGTATCAGTCCGAATACGCCCGCCCGGAAACCATCGAGGAAACGGCGGAGCTTGTTTCAGCGCAAGGCGGCCATGGCATCGCTGTGCAAGTCGACCATCTGGTTGCCGAAGACGTGCGCAAGCTGGTCGACCGGATACGTGTCGAGCAGGGCCGCCTCGATGTGCTGGTCAACGACATTTGGGGCGGCGAGAAACTGTTCGAATGGAACAAGCCGGTCTGGGAGCATGATCTCACGAATGGTTTGCGCATGTTGCGGCTGGGCATCGACACGCATCTGATCACCGCGCATTACGCATTGCAGCTTCTGATCGAGCGCCCGGGTGGCCTGCTGGTCGAAGTCACCGACGGCACCGCGGAGTATAATGCCGAGCATTATCGGCTCTCGCCGTTCTATGACCTCGCCAAAGTGTCGGTGACCCGTATGGCCTGGGCCCATGCCAAGGACCTTGCCCCGCACGGCGCCACCTCGATTTCGCTGACACCCGGCTGGCTGCGTTCGGAAATGATGTTGGAAGCTTTCGGGGTGACCGAGGACAACTGGCGTGATGCGACAGCAAAAGTGCCGCATTTCGTCATTTCCGAGACCCCGCGCTTTATCGGGCGCGCAGTGGCGGCGCTTGCGGCGGACCCGGACCGTTCGCGCTGGAACGGACAGTCGCTGTCGAGTGGCGGGCTGGCGCAGGTCTACGGCTTTACCGATCTCGACGGCTCGCGGCCTGACGCGTGGCGCTACGTTCCCGAGGTTCAGGACGCCGGCAAACCAGCCGATGCGACTGGCTATCGCTAGAGCCATTGAGGTCAGTGTGCTGGGCTGTTCGGGCGACAATAAAAAAGTAGACTGTGCCATGCAATCAGCCCGCCACCGCCTCGAAGCCGTCCTTTGGCGTCTCGCCGTCCGCGCCGACAATGAAAGCGTATTCGTAAAACTCTATCCGGAAGCCGCACGAGCAGCAGCCGACGCCGCCGATGCCAGGCGCAGAGCCGGCGTGACGCTCGGGCCGCTCGACGGAACAATTCTGTCGATCAAGGACCTGTTCGATGTCGCCGGCGAGCCGACCACGGCCGGTTCGTTGTTGCTCAGCACCGCAGCGCCGGCGCTGCGGGATGCCGTCATTGTGCGGCGGCTGCGGCAAGCGGGCGCGGTGATCTTCGGCAAGACCAACATGACCGAATTCGCCTTCACCGCAATCGGCGTCAACCCGCATTACGGCACGCCCGGCAATGCGACCGACGCCGGCCGGATCGCGGGTGGCTCATCCTCCGGCGCCGGTGTTTCCGTTGCCGAAGGCACGAGCGAGATCTCGATCGGCTCCGACACTGGCGGTTCGGTGCGCATTCCGGCATCGCTCAACGGTGTCGTCGGCTTCAAGCCGACGGCGCGTCGGGTGCCGTGCGATGGCGTCTTCCCACTGTCGGCCACGCTGGACTCCATTGGCCCGCTTGCCCGCACCGTCGCCGAATGTGCAGCCGCCGACGTGGTGATGGCGGGCGAAGAGCCTGTGGCTCTGGTTTCGCTTCCGCTTGCCGGACTGCGCATCGGCGTTCCGCGCGGCGTACTCTTCGAGGAGACGGAAGAAGAGGTCTCGGCGGCGTTCGACCGATGTGTTCGCACGGTAGAGCTTGCGGGTGCACGCCTCGCCGATCTGTCCATCGATGACCTCCTTGCCGATTTGCGCGCGGTAACCAAGCAAGCCTCGATCGCGGCAATGGAGGGAGCCGAGGTCCATGCAGATTGGCTCGCGACTGGCGCGACGACACCGGTGGATCCGCGGGTGAGCGAACCGTTGTCACGCGCTGCCGCCGTTCCGGCCACGGCCTATATAAGGGCAATCCGCCGCCGCACGGCGCTTGTCGCGGCCATGGACGAGCGGCTCGCGTCGATCGATGTGCTGGCCCTGCCGACCACACCGGTCACCGCGCCGACCATCGTCTCGATGACCAGCGACGAAGTTCTATGTGAGCGCACGGAAGGCCTTCTGCTGCGCAACACGCAGGTTGCCAACCAGTTCGACCTCTGCGCGATCTCGCTGCCGATGCCGGGAATGGTGCGCCCGGCCGGGCTGATGCTGGTGGCGCGCCACGGCGACGACCACCGTCTCCTGCGCATCGCGGCGGAAGTCGAGGCACTGCTTGGCCGTTGAGGCGCATCAGGCGTCGGCCGGGAACCGCCGCCGGTAATGCTCGAGCACTTCGGGATTGCGCAGATTGACCGGCAATTTGTTGGCCAGCACCAGCAAGGTTTCATCAGCCGAACCGACGCCCATGCGCATCATCGACTGCTCGGTGATGCCGGCCATGTGCGGCGTGACGATGACATTGTCGAAGCCGAAATAGGGGTGATTGGGCGGCAGCGGCTGCGTCGCAAAGACATCGAGCGCGGCACCGCCGATGTGGTCATTCTGCAGCGCTTCGATCAGCGCCTCGTCGTCGATCACCGGCCCGCGCGAAATGTTGATCAGCAGCGCATGCGGCTTCATTCGACCGATGCGCTCGCGGTTGATCAGGCCGCGCGTCTCCGGCGTCAGCGGGCAGCACAGAACGATGATGTCGCTCTGCTCGACCAGCGCATCGATCGACAGCAACCTGACCCTGTCCGGCGCCGGCCTCCTGCTGCGCGTCGTCGCCACCACCTTCAGGTCGAAACCATGCGCCGCGATGTGGCCGACTGCCTGCCCGATCGCGCCGAAGCCGACAATGCCGATCGTCTTGCCGGCGAGCTCGCTGGCGAGAATGGTGTGATCGCGACCGGCCAGCCAGCCCTTCGCCCGCAAGTCGCGGTCGACCATGCGGAAACGCCGCAGCAGCGCCAGCGCCGCGAACATCACGTATTCGGCGACCGAGCGCGCATTGACCGCCGGCACGTTTGCCACCAGCACGCCGGCTGCCGTGGCGGCTTCCATGGGAACCATGTCGAGCCCGGCGCCGTGGCGGATTGCCGCCCGGAGCTTCGTCGCCCTTTCGAAAAGCGCTGCTGGCAGCGGCGCGCGTACGATGATGATATCGGCGTCCCTCGCCTCAGTCGCCAGCGTATCCGCATCGAGGGCGGAGGCGACGACGAGTTCGCCGGCGCCGGTCAGCATGGCGGAGGCGCGCGGATGCAGCGTGTGTGTCGTCAGGATCTTGTGCATGTCAGACCGGTTCTAGCGCTGGGCTGTTAGGTTCTGCCCCGCCGCCCTCGATCAGGCCTTTCCAGTAGCTTTCCGCGCCTTGCAGATGGGCGCTCATCAGCGCCTGGGCGAGATTGCCGTCGCGGCGCAGCAGCGCCTCGTAGATCTGGATGTGCTCGGCATGCGAGCGCATGCTGCGTTCGGGATCGTTGAAGTAGATCGGCAGGCGTTGCTCGCCCATCAGGTAATAGAGGCTGCATATGTTGTGAAAAACGCTGTTCTTGGTTGCCCGCACGATCTCAAGGTGAAATTCGCGGTCCTCCTTGGCGAGGCCCTCGCCCGCCGCAATGCGGTCCTCCGAAGCCTTCAGGATTTCGCGTAGCCGCTCGAAATTTTCCTCGGTGGCGCGCGAGCAGGCAAGCTCGGCCGCCTTGATCTCATGGATCTTGCGCAACTCGACCGTCTCGTAGATCTGGATCGGATCGAGCGGCAGGCCGGCCCTGGCAAAAAGCGCCATCGCTTCGACGCTGGCCTGCTTGGTGTCGATGTAGATGCCGGATTTGGCCCGGCGCTCGACGATGCGCATGGCTTCGAGGATGGCCAGCGCCTCGCGGATCTGGCCGCGGCTGACGGCGAAATGCTCCGCCAGTTCTCGCTCCGACGGCGTCCGGCCGGTCGCCTTGTCGGAGTGCGAGAACAGATAGGCGGCGAGTTCCGCGAGAAGGTTCTTTTCTTTCATGATCAGCCGCGTAGCGCGTGCGCCTCCAGGAACCGTTCCGAAAGGGTGAAACCCAGTCCAGGCTTCTCGGGAATCGCTATCATGCCGTCCTTTGCTTCGACAGTCTCCTCGATCAGATCGTGGATCATCGGATTGGCGCCAAGCGAATATTCGACGGTAAAGCTGGCCGGCGAAGCAGCGCAGACATGCAGCCCGGCAAAGAAGCAAGGCGCGCCGGCCCACAGATGCGGCGCGAAGCGCAGATTGAAGGCGCTGGCGATGGTGCCGATCTTCATCGCCTCGCTGATGCCGCCGCAGAAGGCGGGGTCAGGCTGGAAGATGTCGGCGGCCTTGAGTGTGGCGAGGTCGCGGAAGGCATAGCGCGTCGCTTCGCTCTCGCCGGTGGCGATCGGGATGGAGCCGGACGCCCGCACTTCGGCCATGCCGGATTTGTCGTCGGCGATGACCGGCTCCTCGAACCAGGCCAGGTCGAGATCGCCGGCAAGCTGGATGAAGCGTTTGGCTTCCGCCACCGTATAGGTGCCGTGCGCATCGACCATCAGGTCGACTTCGGCGCCGATCGCCTGTCTTGCGGCGCGGACGCGGGCGGCGGAATTGTGCGGAGCGCCGTCCATCGCGCCGATCCGCATCTTCAGCGCCTTGAAGCCGCCCTTGGCGATATAGGATTTCAACTGCTCGCCGATCGCCTCGGCGGAGGCCCAGCCGCCGGACGCATAGGCCGGCATGCGGTCAAGCTTGCGGCCGCCGAGCAGCCGCCAGACAGGAACCCCCAACGACTTGCCCAGAATATCCCACAAGGCGATATCGACGGCGCTGATCGCGGCGACGCTGATGCCGCGCCGCGCCAATTGCGGCATGGCGTGGCCGTTTTGCGCGGCGCTGTCGTGGCGCACGCCATTGTAGAGCATCTCCCAGATCACCCCGATGTCGGCCGGATCGCAGCCGATCAGCTGCGGCCCGACCTCGTGGTTCAGCATGTGGACGAGGGCGCCATAGCTGCCGGTGCTGCCGGCGGCATTCTTGCCTTCGCCCCAGCCGACCAGCCCGTCGTTGGTCTCGATGCGCAGGATTGCGGCGTCGAACGTCGTCACCTGACCGAAGTCGCTGCGGTGCTGCCGCGCGGCTTCGATCGGTATGCGGACCCACCAGGCTTGGACCGTCTTGATGCGCATGTTCATCCTCTGCCTTGCCGCCGGTAGGGTCGCCGCCGGGCGGAAAGGCTCGTTTCCAGAGATCGACTACTTGATCAGCGGCAGCAGCGTTTCGGCGGTGATGCGCATCTGGTCGGTGTAGAATTTTTCCGTGAGCACGCTGGAACCGTGGTCCTGGATGAATTTGAGCTGCTCCGGCGAGATGTCGACCGGGTTGCGTTCGACCATGTCGGGATAGGGAGCAGCCGGCGTGCGGTCGACAGGGGCGACGAACTCGTTAGTCAACGCGCCGTCGTAGCCGACTTCCTTCAGGGTGCCGACGATTTTCGGCCAGTCGATCTGTCCGAGACCGGCGGCGAAGCGGTTGTTGTCAGCGACGTGGAAATCGAACAGGCGGTTTCCGACCTGCCGGATGGCATCGTAGACGTTAAACTCCTCCATGTGGAGGTGATAGGCGTCAAGGCATACACCGCATTCGGGGCTGACCGCATCGGCCAGCGCCAGCGCCTGGGCGCCGCGGTTGAACAGATAAGTCTCGAAGCGGTTGAGAGGCTCGATCGCGACCTTGACGCCCACTTTCTTGGCATGGGTAAAGCATTCCCTGGTGGCGTCGACCACCCATTCCCATTCTTCTTCCTCGGTGCCGTCCGGCACCACCTTGCCGACCGTGGCGGGAACCAGCGTGATGATCTCGCCGTCGAGTTCGCTGACCATCGTCAGCACGTCCTTGACATACTGCACCGAGCGCTCGCGCTGGCCCTGGTCCCTGGCGGCGAGATTGCGCTCGCCCAGCATCAGCGTCACCGCCCCCCAGCAGCGAATGCCGTGCTCCTTCAGGAGCGCACGTGTCTCATTGATCTTGTATTGGGCGGGCTCGCCGGAAATCTCGATCGACTCATAGCCGAATTTCTTGATGCGCTTGAGCGTCGTTTCCAGCGGTTCCGCCCGCATCCAGTTGTGCGTCGAAAGATGCATGGTCTGTCCTTCCCAGAATTCGCCTGTAACAATTCGCCTGCGACGCACCCCAGATTGCGTTGCATGGTTCCTCCCCAAGGCGCTCCAGCATTTCTCGTAACTGGTTCGACCAATTGGGCGTAAAAAGAGGTCTACAGCAATTTCATCTGGACGGCAAGAAATCCTGCAAGGCAGCCCCGGCCCATGATTATTTCTTTGATTAAACTGGCATATTTGCCCGCTTCCCGGCAATTTGCGCAGCGCTGGTTGTGCGCGGCAGCGCTTGACCAAATGAGCATATTTGGTAATACCAGAATAGCGGTGCGCACTAGCGCCTGTCGAGAAAAGACCAAAGAGGCTGGCCCTGCTTTCAATCGGCGCTATGCTTGGTCGTGGATAATGAGGGAGGATGCCGATGCCGTCGACAATGAAAGGTCCTGGGCTGTTTCTAGCGCAGTTCGCGGGCGATGCCGCACCGTTCAATTCGCTGCCGTCGATCACCAGATGGGCGGCCGGGCTGGGCTACAAGGGCGTGCAGATCCCGACCTGGGACAGCCGGCTGTTCGACCTCGAGAAAGCGGCGTCTTCCCAGGCCTACTGCGACGAGGTGAAGGGCATCTGCAGCGATGCCGGCGTCGAGATCACTGAGCTGTCGACGCATTTGCAGGGGCAGTTGGTGGCGGTGCATCCGGCCTATGACGCGCAGTTCGACGGCTTCGCACCGCCTGCGGTGCACAACAATCCGAAGGCCAGGCAGCAATGGGCGGTCGAACAGATGAAGTTCGGCGCCAAGGCTTCCAAGAACCTCGGGCTCAAGGCGTCGGTGTCGTTTTGTGGAGCGTTGGCTTTTCCCTACCTTTATCCGTGGCCGCAACGGCCGGCGGGATTGATCGAGGAAGCGTTTTCCGAACTGGGAAAGCGCTGGAAACCGATCCTCGACGTCTATGAGGACAATGGCGTCGATGTTGGCTACGAGATCCATCCGGGCGAGGACGTCTTCGACGGTGCGACATTCGAGATGTTCCTTGACGCGGTCGGCGGCCACAAGCGCTGCAACATCAATTACGACCCGTCGCATTTCCTGCTGCAGCAACTCGACTATCTCCAATTCATCGACATCTATCACGAGCGGATCAAGGCCTTCCACGCCAAGGATGCCGAGTTCAATCCGACCGGCCGGCAAGGCGTCTATTCCGGTTATCAGAGCTGGACGAACCGGGCCGGGCGTTTCCGCTCGCTGGGCGATGGCCAGGTGGACTTTGGCGGCATCTTCTCCAAGCTCGCCCAGTATGACTACGATTCATGGGCGGTTCTGGAATGGGAGTGCTGCCTGAAGCACCCCGAGGATGGCGCGGCCGAAGGCGCGCCCTTCATCCAGCATCACATCATCAGGGTGACGGAAAAGGCATTCGACGACTTCGCCGGCGGCGCGACCGATAAAAAGGTGCTGCGCGCCATGATGGGAATCTAGCACCGCTTTCCCTCCCCCTCGAGGGGAGGGTCGATCCGCGCAGCGGATCGGGGTGGGGTCGCTGAGCGTGGAGCTCGGCATGCACCGACCCCTCCCGGCCCTTCGGGCCACCCTCCCCTCAAGGGGGAAGGATATTTCAGACGAGGGAGAAAAATCATGGTCGGCGCATCGAAGTCGGAAACGGGAGGCGGCCCGATCCGCTACGGCATGGTCGGCGGCGGGCAAGGCGCCTTCATCGGCGCGGTGCACCGGATTGCAGCGCGCATGGACAATGAGTTCGCGCTGGTCGCCGGTGCCCTGTCATCCGACCCGGCGCGTGCCAAGGCGTCGGCCGAGGAGCTTGGGCTCGATCCGGCGCGCAGCTACGGCTCGTTCGCCGAGATGGCCAAGGCCGAGGCCAAGCGGCCGGACGGCATCGAGGCGGTGGCCATCGTCACGCCCAACAATGTGCATGTGCCGGCGGCCAAGGCGTTTCTCGAAGCCGGCATCCACGTCATTTGCGACAAGCCGCTGGCGACGACGTTGGCGGAAGCGAAGAAGCTGGCGGCACTGGTTGAAAAGACCGGCAAGGTCTTTGTCCTCACCCACAACTACACCGCCTATCCGATGGTGCGGCAGGCGCGCGAGATGGTGGCCAAGGGGCAACTCGGCGACATTCGCATCGTGCAGTCGGAATACCCGCAGGACTGGCTGACCGAGGACCTTGCCGCCACCGGCCAGAAGCAGGCAGCGTGGCGCTCGGATCCCAAACAGGCCGGCGCCGGCGGTGCGCTGGGCGACATCGGCACGCATGCCTATAATCTCGCACGCTTCGTCTGCGGGCTCGAACTCGATACGCTTTCCGCCGATCTCGACGCCTTCGTGCTAGGGCGGCAGCTCGACGACAATGTCAACGTCATGCTGCGCTTCAAGCCTGTCGGCAAGTCGCACCCTGCCAAGGGCATGTTGTGGGCAAGCCAGGTGGCGCCCGGCCACGAGAACGGGCTGAAGCTGCGGATATACGGCTCGAAGGGCGGGCTTGAATGGGTGCAGGCCGACCCGAACTATCTCTGGTACACGCCGTTCGGCCAGCCGAAGCAGTTGATCACCCGAAATGGCGCCGGCGCGCTGCCCGTCGCCGGGCGCGTCAGCCGCGTTCCGTCAGGCCATCCGGAAGGCTATCTCGAAGGCTTCGCCAACATCTACCAGGAGGCGGCCCGCGCCATCCGCGCGGCGCGCCGCAAAGGCGGCAAGCCGGCTAAGGACGTTATTTTCCCGACCATCCACGACGGTGTCGAAGGCATGGCCTTCATTGAAGCCTGCGTGAAGTCGTCGAAGAAGAACGGGGCCTGGACGAAGCTTTGATCGCTGCGCCCCCTCACCCGGATTGCCAACCGAATTGCAAGGGCAATTCGGGGCAATCCGACCTCTCCCCGAGGGGAGAGGAGACGCCGGCGCTGCCGTCTGCCTCTTCTCCCCAGCGGGGAGAAGGTGGCCGCGAAGCGGCCGGATGAGGGGGCTTATGGCGAAGTCGGCGGAGGAGCCAGCCGGCCGTCAAAAAGGGAGGGACGTCGATGAAAATCGGCATGTGCATGTTTTTGTGGACGACGGCGGTGTCGAAGAAACACGAGCCGGTGCTCAGGGATATCAAGGCGACCGGCTTCGACGGCGTCGAGATACCGATCTTTGCCGGCACGCCGGACGATTACAAAAAGCTCGGCGCGCTGCTCGACCGCATCGGGCTGGAGCGCACCGCCGTTTCGGCGATGGGCGATCCGGCGATGAATTTGATCTCGGCCGATGCCTCGACGCGCAAAGCCGGCATCGACTATATGAAATGGGCGATCGACTGCACACAAGCGCTTCGCGCCAAAACGCTGAGCGGCCCGCTGCATTCGACGCTCGGCGCCTTCTCCGGCAGTGGGCCGACGGCGGCGGAGAAAAAGCGCTCCGTCGCCTCGCAACGCGCCATCGGCGATCATGCCGGCAACAAAAACGTCACCATCGGGCTGGAGGCGCTCAACCGCTTCGAATGCTATCTGCTCAACACAATGGACGATCTGTCGGAGCATGTCGACGCAATCGATCGGCCGCACATCAAGGCGATGTACGACACTTTCCATGCCAATATCGAAGAGACGGACGCGATCGGCGCGTATTCGCGCAACCGCAAAAATGTCGTCCATATCCATATTTCGGAGAATGATCGCGGCGTGCCGGGGCGCGGCCACATTCCGTGGCAAGAGACGTTTTCGGCCATCCGCAAGAGCGGCTATGACGACTGGCTGACGATCGAAGCCTTCGGCCGCTCGCTGAAAGATTTGGCGGCGGCTACCAAGGTGTGGCGCGATTTTTCGGAAAGCCCGGAAGCCGTCTACCGCGACGGCTACAAGCACATCAAGAGCGGCTGGAAAAAGGCTGGCGCCTGGACGCAGCCTTCCTCTCAGGCGATCTGAGCTGCCGGCGGGCGGGCGGAAACGCGCCGCTCATCATTGCTGTTTGCGACGGTCCCCATCAGCTTGCGGCGGAGATAGCTGGAGATGCTGTCGAAGATAAAAACGACAAGCAGGATCAGCAGAACCATGTAGAAAACATTGGCCCAGTTGGTGTTGGTGCGCATGGCCTCCCACAATTTCAGGCCGATGCCGCCGGCGCCGACAGCGCCTATGATCGTCGCTGACCGGGTGTTGGATTCCCAGAAATAAAGGGATTGGCTGAGGAATACCGGCAGAACCTGGGGCAGCACGCCGTAGCGCTGCACCATTGCCGGGGTGGCGCCAACCGAGCGGATGCCCTCGCGCTGCTTGTCGTCGATGTTTTCCAGCGCCTCGGAATAAAGTTTCCCCAAGGTTCCGGTGTCGGTGAAGAAGATAGCCGACATGCCGGCCAGCGGCCCAGGACCAAAGCCGCGCGTAAAGAACAGCGCCCAGATCAGCATGTCGACCGAGCGCAGGAAATCGAAGAAGCGCTTTGTCACCTGGTTGGCTATGCGGCTCGGCGTGACGTTGCGCGCAGCCAGGAAGGCGAGCGGAAAGGCGACGATCGAGGCCAGCACGGTGCCGACAAAAGCCATGACGACGGTCTGCAAGAGTTTCAGCCAGACGTCGCCGTGCTGCCACTCGGCATTGTTCAAAATGTTGTCCCAGGCGAGCGCCGCGTTTGATCGCAACGGGTCGATGCGAGCCCCGGAGACGATCAGTGAAGCGACCTCGCTGAACGGCTTTCCCCAGAATGGCGAGTTCGTGTCGAACACGAAATTGGCCCAGCCGAAGAAACGCCGCCAGGCGACCACCTCGTCGTTCTGCACCTCAGCGCGGCCGAGAAATCCGAACGAGACATAGGCTGTCGAGCCTGGCCTGCGTTGCTCGATCCAGTCAGGCAGCGGTTTGCGCGGTGTCACAGAACTGCCCTTGGCGATGTCAAAGACGACGGTTTCGGCGCCGCGCGTCACGGTGACCAGGTTTGGCGTGACGGCGATCTGGCCATCGGCAAGGGTGACGATCGCCGCCACGACGGCGTTTTCGCGCACTGTTTCAGGCACCGCAGGAGCGGATTGGCCCGACGGGGCGGCCGGGTTCTCGGCAGTTGGCGCGCCAGGCGCCATGAACGAATCCTGCGACGACTTGTTGGTCGCGATCGCCGGTGCCGGCACTGCCTCGACCTGCCGCTCGATGACGGCCATCTGCTTGGCCACCCAGTCGGGATCTGGATTGGATCCCAGTTTGGAGAAGCGGGAGTAGTCGATCGTCAGATGATTGTCCTTGAACTCGATGTCGGGCCGGATTTCGTAGGACACCCAGTCGGCGAGATACGCGCCGGCAAGGTTCCAGTTCGCCTTTTCGAGAACGGCGGCGACCGAGAAGAACCACGAACAATAGAAGGTGTAGAGAATGCAAAGAAGCATGCCGATCGGAGTGGCGTAGCGCTTCCACAGCGAGCGCCGGAACGCCTCCGGATGGCGAGCGGCGATGTCGTTGATGGCGTCAGCATTCATTGCACTACTCTCCGCGCCCGTATGCGAACGCCTGCCGGCCGACAAGACGATGTCTCAGCCATGCCGAAAGCTGGTCGACGGCGACGATCGTGCAGAACAGCAGGAAGACGATGGCGATGGTCTTGGCCTCATGGCCTCGGCCGATCGAAAGACGCAGGGATTCGCCGATGCCGCCGGCGCCGACGGCGCCAAGTATGGTCGAAGCGCGCACATTGATCTCGAAGCGGAGCAGGAAATAGCTGATGAAGTTGGGCAGGACCTGGGGCACTATGCCGAACCACACCCGCTCGACCCAGTTGGCGCCAACGGCGCGCAAGCCTTCCTCAGGTTTCATGTCGGCATTTTCGACGACTTCGAAGAACATTTTTCCGAGCGCGCCGACGGTATGGATGCTGACCGCAATGATCGCAGGAATCGGCCCTAGCGAGAAAATCGCCAGAAAAAAGCCGGCAATGACAATTTCCGGAAAGGCGCGGACGATTTCAAGGAAGCGGCGCGTGAAGAAACGGAGCCAGCGGCTGGCCGTGATATTGCCTGCAGCGAAGAAGCAGAGCAGGAAACCGAATGTGGCGCCCACCAGCGTCGAAAACAGGGCGATGTTCAGCGTCTCGGCCATCCGGTGGAAATACTCCGGAATGTAGATGCCCTGGGTCAGGTAGACCCGGCCTTCCGGGTAGTCGAACTTGAGGCTGCCGTCGTCATAGGGGGACGGCAGGTCGAACAGCGCGCGCACCGGGTCGAACCAGTCGCGCGGCTTCAACTCGGCGAAAAAGTCGGCGACGTAGGGAAGGCGGTCGAAGAACTTTCCGGCGTTGGTTTCGTTGGCGAACCAGAGCGAGCCGGAGAGTGCAAGAAACAGGAAAATCAGGCCGCCGATCGTGTAAAGGCGCCGGCGGGCGGCAAGATCGCGCCAGTGCCGCTCGACGGTGGCTCCCTCCGGTGAAAGCGCGGGCGCGCGGTAAATTTCGGTCGCACTCATCGATAGATCCCCGGCCCCTGATGCGGCAACGCCGCCGGCAGCACGTGGCCCCGGCGGCGTTTTGGCAGTTTGCTTACGAGCCGATCTTCGCCTTACGGGCGTCGATGATCGGCTGGTAGAATTCCGGGGTAACCGGCGAATAGCCCTTGTAATCGCCGCCTTGTATCGCCGAGAAACAGGCCGGATCGGTTTCCGGAAGCTTGGTCAGGAAATCGGTGATCTTCTGCCTGGCGCCGGCGTCGATCGACGTACGCAACACCAGCGGGCCGTTCGGGATCAGCGGCGACTGCCACAGTTCGACGAGGTCATCCATCTTGAGGACGCCCTTGTCGACCATCTTGCGCAGATTGCCCGAGCTGTAGCCGTCGTTGAAGTCGCCGACGCCGGAGGCCCAGGTGGTGCCGGCATCGAACGTGCCCTTCAGGACTTCAAGGACAAGCTGTTCATGGCCGCCGCCGAAACCGGTCGACGCGAAGTAGCTCTTCACATCCATGCCGATGTCCTTGGGCAGTGACGTGACCGGGATCAGGTAACCAGAAGTCGAATCGGGATCGGCGAAACCGAGTTTCTTGCCCTTCATGTCGGCGAGCGTCTTGATGTCGGAATCAGCACGCGCGACCATGACCGCACGGTAGCCGGTCGAGCCGTCGGTCTGGATCGTCGTCAGGATCGGTTGAACCGCGTCCTTGTTTTCGAGATAGACCTTGGCGTAGGCCGAAGCGCCGAGCTCGGCAAAGTCGAGCGTGCCGCCGAGCAGGCCCTGGATGACGCCGTCGTAGTCGGCGGCCGGGAACAGCGAAACTTTTTCGACGCCGAGGACTTGCTTGATGTGGTCGGCGAAGCACTGGTAGTTGCGCAGGCGGTCGGCTTCATTCTCGCCGCCCAAAATGCCGACGCGGAATTCCTTCAGATCCTGTGCCTGAACCGCGCCCACCGCCATGGCGATGATGGAAACGGCACCGAAAAGTATTTTTCTAAACATTTCGCGTCTCTCCTGTTGGTTCCGGCATCGCGCCGGCAGCGTTCGAATTTTGACGGCGCTTTTTTTATGCCCGGCCTTGATGCGGACTGGCGGTCCAGGCGCTCTTTCGTCGTTTGCTTTCGTATACTCGTATACCGGTATCCACTTGCCGGATCGTCGACCTAGTTAGCCGGGAAATGCCGGCTCGAGCGGTCCGGCGGATGCGACGATCTTTTGCTTGATGGCGACGCTGGTCGAGGTGATCGCCTCGGAGATTTCGCCGCCATTGCTGTCGGCGCCATAAACCATGCGCACGGCCTCCCGATTGAGCTCTTCGGGCGGGCCGTCGAACACCACCTTGCCGGCTGCCATGCCGATGATGCGGTTGCAATAGGTGCGCGCGGTATCCAGCGTGTGCAGATTGGTGACCACGGTGAGGCCCTCGCGCAGATTGATGTCCTGCAGCGAATCCATCACCACCTTGGCGTTGAGCGGGTCGAGCGAGGCGATCGGCTCGTCGGCGAGGATGACTTTCGGCTGCTGCATCATGGCGCGGGCAATCGCGACGCGCTGCTGCTGGCCGCCGGACAAGGTGCCGGCCGGCTGCAGCGCCGTGCGGGCGATGTCGAGACGTTCGAGCGCCGCGATTGCCTCGGCCCGTTCCTCGCGGGAGAAGACACCGAGCAGATTGACAACGGTCGAGCGGTGATTGAGCCGCCCGAGCAGCACATTGGTCAAAACGTCAAGGCGCGGCACCAGGTTGAATTGCTGAAAGATCATGGCGCAATCGCGCTGCCAGCGCCTGAGCAGCGAACCGCGCAGGCTCGAGACTTCGGCGCCGTCAAAGAAAATCGAGCCCTGGCTGGGATCGATGAGGCGGTTAATCATGCGCAAAAGCGTCGACTTGCCTGCACCCGAGCGGCCGATGATGCCGACCATCTGGCCTTGAGGGATCGAGATGTCGACATTGCTGACGGCGGTGTTCCTGCCAAACCGACGGGTGACGCCGCGGATTTCGAGCGTGGCTGAGGTTGCTGACATAGGCAAGTTCCAGTCCAGTCGCGTTTCGAAGGTCTGTTAGCCTTGGCTAGCGCAGCCGCATGAAACCGCGGTGTCGGATTGATGTCAGTTTTGTTACCGTCCACAGCCTGGAAGGGGGCGAGCCGGCGGACGCGGTTCGATCAAGTGAATGGTGAATGGTGAATGGTGAATGGTGAATGGTGAATGGTGAATGGTGACAAGAACGGCTTCCCTGCCGCCATTCACTATTCACCATTCACCATTCACTAGCCGCCGTATTTTTCCAGAAATGCTTCCGCCGAAAGCGCGCGAAAATCGTCGAGCGCGGCGCGCAGGCGGGCGTGGTCCCAATCCCACCAGGCAAGTGCCCGATAGCGTTCCGCCGTGCGGCGGTCGAAGCGTTCGCGGATCGGTTTGGCCGGCACGCCGCCGACGATGGTGTAGGGCGCGACGTCCTTCGACACCACGGCGCCGGCGCCGACCGCCGCACCGTCGCCGACGCTGACGCCGGGCAGGATTGTCGAGCCGTGGCCAAGCCAGGTGTCGTGGCCGATGGTGACCCGTTTGGCGCGGCGCTGGGCAAAGAATTCGCTCTCGTGCTCGGCGTCGTCCCAATAGTCAGAGGCGCGATAGGTGAAATGGTGTAGCGTCGGCCGCCAGGTCGGATGGTTGTTGGCGTTGATGCGCACACTGGCGGCGATGTTGGCGAATTTGCCGATCGTCGCGCACCAGGCGCTGCAGTCCTGCATCATGTAGGAATAGTCGCCGAGCGTACTTTCCGAAAGCCGGCAGCGTTCGGCGATCTCGGTCCAGCGGCCGAGCGTCGAGTTGTCGACTTCCGCTGTCTCGTGGACAAGCGGCGTTTCCGACAGTTTTCTGGTCATGCGGCGATTTTCCCGGCGGCAAAAGCGGTCACGTCGATGACGCGGTCGGCCACTGCCTCGCGCACATCATGGTCGTGGAAGATGCCAAGCAGGGCGACGCCGGCTGCCTTCTTGGCCGCGATCAGCGCAATCACCATGTCGCGGTTGCTGGCGTCGAGCGAAGCGGTCGGCTCGTCAAGCAGCAGGATCGGGTGCTCGGTGATGAAGCCGCGCGCGATGTTGACGCGCTGTTGCTCGCCGCCGGAAAAGGTCGCCGGCGGCAGTGCCCAGAGCCTTTCCGGCAGGTTGAGTTGCGCCAGCAAGGCGCGTGCCTTGCCGCGCGCGACCTCGCGGTCCTCGCCGCGCTCGACCAGCGGTTCGGCGACGACATCCAGCGCCGAGACGCGCGGCACTGTGCGCAGGAACTGGCTGACATAGCCGATCGTGAGCCGGCGCACGGCAAGCACGGTGCGTGGGCTGGCCGTCGCCAGATCGATGAGCCCGTCCTCGTGCTGGACGATGATCTGGCCTGCATCGACGGCATAGTTGCCGTAGAGCATCTTCAGGATCGAGCTCTTGCCGGCGCCGGAGGGGCCGCCGAGCACGGCACATTCGCCGCTCCTGATCGAGAACGACACGCCGGCGACGACCGGCAGTCTGATGCCGTCACGCAGATGCATGGTGAAGCTCTTGGCGACATCGGAGACGACGAGCGGGGTTGCCATGATCACACCTGCAGAATGGAAGAAACGAGAAGCTGGGTGTAGGGCGCGCGGGGATCGTCAAGCACGCGGTCGGTGAGGCCGCTTTCGACGACGCGGCCGTCCTTCATCACCATCATGCGTTGCGACAGCAGACGCGCCACCGCAAGGTCGTGGGTGACGACGATCGCCGCCAGGCCGAGATCGGTGACCAGGCCGCGCAACAGGTCGAGCAGGCGCGCCTGCACCGAGACGTCGAGGCCGCCGGTTGGCTCGTCCATGAACACCAGTCGCGGCCCGGTGACGAGGTTGCGGGCGATCTGCAGGCGCTGGCGCATGCCGCCGGAAAAGGCCCGCGGTTCGTCGTCGATGCGGTCCTCGTCGATCTCGACGCGCGACAGCCAGTCGACGGCGGTGGCGCGGATTTTTCCGTAGTGGCGGTCGCCGACCGCCATCAGCCGCTCGCCGACATTGGCCCCGGCCGACACCGTCATGCGCAGCCCGTCGGCCGGGTTCTGGTGAACAAAACCCCAGTCGGTGCGCATCAGGAAGCGGCGCTCGGCCTCGCTCATGCGGTAAAGCTCGCGGAACTGGCCGTCGCGCATGCGGTAGCTGGCGGTGCCGGAGCTCGGCAACAATCTGGTCGACAGGCAGTTGAGCAGCGTCGTCTTGCCGGATCCGGATTCGCCGACCACTGCCAGCACCTCGCCCGGCCACAGGTCGAAGCTGACGTTCTCGCAACCTATGCGCGAACCGTAGAACTTGGACAGCGCGGAGACGCGCAGCAGCGGCTCGTCGCTCATTGCGCCGGCTCCGTTTTTTTCAGGGCAGGAGGGGTCTCGGGCGCAAGGTGGCCGCGATGGCCTTGCTCGCGCCGCTTCTCGCAATGGTCGGTATCGGAGCAGACGAACATGTGGCCGCCATGGTCGTCGAGGATGACCTCATCGAGATAGACGTTTTCGGCCGCGCACAGTGCGCAGGGCTGGTCGAAGGTCTGCACCTCGAACGGATGGTCCTCGAAGTCGAGGCTGACTACCTCGGTGAAAGGCGGTAGCGCATAGATGCGCTTTTCGCGGCCGGCACCAAACAGTTGCAGGGCCGGCGAACGGTGCATTTTCGGGTTATCGAACTTCGGCGTCGGCGACGGGTCCATCACATAGCGACCCTCGACCTTGACCGGGTAGGCATAGGTGGTGGCGATGCGGCCGTGCCTGGCGATGTCTTCGTAGAGTTTTACATGCATGAGGCCGTATTCCTCCAGCGCATGCATTTTGCGCGTTTCCGTCTCGCGCGGCTCGAGGAAGCGCAGCGGCTCGGGAATCGGCACCTGATAGACCAGCACCTGGCCTGCGGTCAGCGGGTGCTCGGGGATGCGGTGGCGGGTCTGGATGATGGTCGCCTTCGCCGTGTCGGTGGTGACGGCGACATTTGCGACCTTCTTGAAGAAGGCGCGGATCGAGACCGCATTGGTGGTATCGTCGGCGCCCTGGTCGATGACCTTCAGCACATCGTCCGGGCCGATGATCGAAGCGGTAACCTGGACGCCGCCGGTGCCCCAGCCATAGGGCATCGGCATTTCCCGTGAGGCGAACGGCACCTGATAGCCGGGAATGGCGATGCCCTTGAGGATCGCGCGGCGGATCATCCGCTTGGTCTGCTCGTCGAGATAGGCGAAGTTGTAGGTTGCGATATCGGTCGGTTGTGCGGTCATTCCGCGGCCTCCCTTTTTTCTTCGACCTTGCCGCCGTTCTCGCGGGCGTCGTGCTCGGCGCGCATGCGGCGCACCAGGTCGAGCTCGGCCTGGAAGTCGACATAGTGCGGCAGCTTGAGGTGCTCGACGAAGCCGGTCGCCTGGACATTGTCGGAATGCGAGATGACGAATTCCTCGTCCTGGGCAGCGGCGACGACATCTTCGCCCAATTCGGTTGCGCGAAGCGCGCGGTCGCAGAGCGCCATGGCCATCGCTTTGCGCTCGCTCTGGCCGAAGACGAGGCCGTAGCCGCGGGTGAATTGCGGCGGCGCCTTTGTCGAGCCCTTGAACTGGTTGACCATCTGGCACTCGGTGACACGCACAGAACCGAGCGGTACGGCGAATGGCAGCTCCGGCACGTCGAGTTCCAGCTCGACCTCGCCGATGCGAACCTCACCGACGAACGGATGGTTGCGGGCATAGCCGCGCTGGGTGGAGTAGCCGAGCGCCAGCAAAAAACCCTCGTCGCCGCGTGACAGCGCCTGCAGGCGGATGTCGCGCGCCATCGGAAATTCCAGCGGCTCGCGGGTGATGTCGCCCGGGATATGGTCCTGCGGCATGTCGCCGTCGGGCTCGATCAGGCCTTCGCGGGCGAGGATGGCGGAGACACGCGGCATGGCGTCCGCGTCGGTGGCACGCTGCAGCGGCTCGGCGACGTCGCCACCGGCGGCAAGCTCGGGATCGAGCAGCCGGTGGGTGTAGTCGAAGGTCGGGCCGAGAAGCTGGCCGCCAGGCAGATCCTTGTAGGTCGCCGACACCCGCCGCTCGACCAGCATCGCGCCGGTGTCGATCGCCCTGGTGTAGCCGAAGCGCGGCAGCGTGGTGCGATAGGCGCGAACCAGGAAGATCGCCTCGATCATGTCGCCGCGCGCCTGAACGATGGCCAGCGCCGCCAATTCGCGGTCGTAGAGCGAACCTTCGCTCATCACCCGGTCGACGCCGAGCGCCAGCTGCTCGACGATCTGGTCGAGGCGAAGCGCCGGCACGGAACGGTCGCCGCGGCGACGGTCGGCGAGCAGGGCGTGTGCGTTGGCAATGGCCGCTTCGCCGCCTTTTACCGCGACATACATATCACGCCTCCATCGTCTTGATGCGCGTGGTGCGCGGCAGGCAGGCAGCGCCTTCCGGGGTGGCGAGGATAATGTCGACACCACGGGGAAAACGCTGATTGTTCTGCTTCCATTGTTCGACGAAGTGGCGCGGCATCTGCGCCGGCGCGATTGTCGCGGTTGTTTCGATGCCGGGACCTTCGAGCAGCAGCGGGGCGCCTGAGACGAGATCGCTGACCTGCAGGATCAGCGTCGTCGAGCGGTCGGGATAGTCCTGGGTGCCTTGTGAAAAGCCGTCGAGCGCCATCATCTCGGCCGGCGTGGCGATCAGCGCGAAATGCGCATCGGCTGGCGTGTGGGCCAGTGGCGCGCCGGTGTGGAAGCCGAGCCAGGATTTCATCGCTGCTGGGGCCTGCAGAACGAGGTCGAGCCAGAGCGGCGTGTCGTTGTCGCACAGCGCCAGCGCGATGGCGCCCGCGGTGGCCGACAGCGGCGCGGGGGGGCGGGCAAAGACCGGCAGAGGCTGCAGGGTGCCCGGCCGTGCCATTGCGTCCATCACGGCGCGGAACACCGTCTGGGCGTCGAACACCGGATCGACAAAGCCGCCCTCGATCGCCTGGGTTGCAATTTCCATCAGTCTTCTCCGCGCACCATGGTGAAGAAATCGACCTTCGTTGCCGCCGTTTCGGCGCGCCGCCGCTCACGTCCGCTGGCCAGTGCGGCCTGCAGCGGCGCAATGAGTTTGCTCTCGACCTCGTTGCGGCGGGNCGCCGCTCACGTCCGCTGGCCAGTGCGGCCTGCAGCGGCGCAATGAGTTTGCTCTCGACCTCGTTGCGGCGGGTGGGATCCTGCCAGAGCGCGTCGGCGATCGCCGCCAGTTTTGCTTTCTGCTTGTCACGGCCGAGCGCATAGCAGTGGCCGACTTCTCCCGAGGCAAGCCGCACCGTCGCGCGGGTGACCGTCGCCTCGCCGACGTTGAATGGTGCGCCGCCGCCGCCGATGCGGCCACGCACGGTGACCAGGCCGGTTTCAGGGCCGCGCAGGAGTTCTGCTTCCGAAGGCAGGCCGGCTTCGTTCCAGAGGCGGACGATATCGTCGCCAATCGATTGCGCCAGCGTCGCCATGACGGCCTTGCGCTCAAGCTGCTGATCGCGCGCTTCCTGTCCTCGCATGGTTGACATTCCCTTGCATCGAAAATTCATCTATTGATATAGACAATTATACGAATTATATCTATTTTCTAAAGCGTGTCCATGACGGACGGATGACAGCGCGAAAAAGATCGGGGCAAAGAAATGATCGGTCAGCAGATGGCCAGCAGCTTGGAGCGGCGCAGCGGCGTCTCGCTGTGGCGGCAGATCGCCGACCAGATCCTGCATTCGATCGCCGTCGGCGACTTTGCCGAGAATGCTGCATTGCCACCGGAAGTTGCACTGGCCGAGCGCTATGGCGTCAACCGCCATACGGTGCGCAGCGCCATCGCCGCACTGGTGCAGGATGGCGTGCTCAGGGCCGAACAGGGGCGCGGCACCTTCGTGCTGTCGCGCAAGCGCCTGTCCTATCCGATCGGAGCGCGCACCCGTTTTTCGGAGGGCTTGCAAGGGCAGGCGTCGGAGCGCCGCAGCGTGCTGCTCGAATCGGCGGTCGAGCCGGCCAGCCGGCGCGTCGCCGAAGGGCTGGGGCTTGCCAGGGGTTCGACTGTCATACGCCTCGAGACACGCGGCGAAGCCGATGGGCAACCGGTCTCGCGTGCGACCGGCTGGTTCGACGCGGCTCGCTTCGCCGGCATCGATGCCGCCATGGCCGAAACCGGATCGGTGACCGCCTCATTCCGGCGTTTCGGCATCGGTGACTATCTCAGACAATCGACGGTGTTGTCGGCCCGCCACGCGGATGCCGCCGACCTTGCCGATCTTAATCTGCAGCCCGGCGCCATCGTGCTGGTCACGGTCGCCGTCAACGTCACGCCGGACGGCCAGCCGATCCAGTTCGCCGAAACGCGGTTTCCGGCCGAGCGGGTCGAGCTCAAGATATCGGCGCTTTAGGTCCGGTTCATCCGACCTGGATGACGGCCTTGATCAGGCCGGATTTCTCATGCGCCCAGCGGGCGAGGTCGCGCGGCGTGTCGCCAAGCGTCGTGCGATGGGTGACGAGCTTTGCCAGCGGCACAGCACCATCGCGAATCGAGGCAGCGACATGGTCGAAGTCGGCGCGCAGCGCGTTGCGGCTGCCGATCAGCGTCATCTCGCGTTTGTGGAATTCGGGATCGGAAAAGACGATGTCGTCCTTGACGACGCTGACCAGGACCAGCGTCCCGCCATGCGCGACATGGGCGAAGGCTGACTGGACGGACTGGGTGTTGCCGGTGGCATCGAAAATCACGTCAAAACCTTCGCCGTTGGTCGCCTCGCGCACCAGATCGGTCGCAGACTGCCGAGATGCGTCGAGGGTGGCGAAGCCGAGTTCGCTTGCAGCAAAACCCAGCCTCTCGGCACTCATGTCGAGCAGCGTCACGTCGAGACCGGCGATGTGGGCAAACAGCGCTGTGCCGAGGCCGATCGGCCCGGCACCGATGACCAGCGTGCGCGCGCCGGGATCAGCCAGCGAGCGCCGCACGGCATGCGCCCCGATCGCCAGGAATTCGACGGCGGCGGCATCGGCCAGCGACAGGCCGTTGGTCGGATAAAGATTTTGCGCCGGCACCAGGATCCGTTCGCACATGGCGCCGTCGCGGTGGACGCCGAGCACCTCGATCCTGACGCAGCAATTCGGCTTGCCTAGGCGGCAGGCGCTGCATTTGCCGCAAGCGAGATAGGGATTGATGATCACCGGCTCACCGACGGCCAGATCGACGCCTTCGCCGGCCTCGATCACGGTGCCGGAGACCTCGTGACCCATGATGCGGGGATAGGCGAGGAACGGATGCTTGCCCTCGAAGATGTGATAGTCGGTGCCGCAGATGCCGACATGACTGACCGCGACCAACGCCCAGCCCGGCGGTGGTGTGCTGGGCGCCGGGCGGTCTTCCACAACAAGATCGCCGGGCGAACGGCAGATGACGGCTTTCATGCTTTGATCCAGTCGGTTCATGGCACCGCCGGCCCGATCGCCGGGCCGGCGGTTGTTAAGATGGTCTACTTGCCGCGGCGGCGCAGGCCGTCGAAATAGACGATGACGATAATCAGCACGCCGGTAATGATGCGCTGCCAGAAGGCATTGACGTTCAAGAGATTGGCGCCGTTGTTGATGGTGGCGAGGATGAAGGCGCCAAGCAGCGGTCCGTGCACCGAGCCGACGGCGCCGAACAATGAGGTGCCGCCGATCACCGACGAGGCGATCGCCTGCAACTCCCAGCCCTCGGCCTGTGTCGGATTGCCGATGCCGATGCGCGAGGCAAGCAGCACGCCGACAAAAGCCGCACAGAGGCCCGACAGCGTATAGGCCATGTAGATGGTGCGCTGGACGTTGACGCCGGACAGACGCGAGGCCTCGGCGTTGGAGCCGACCGAGAACAGATACCGGCCCCAGCGGCTGTGATGCAGGAAGATGTAGGCGGGGATGCCGACCAGGATCACCATCCAGAACAGATTGGGGACGCCGAGGAACGAGCTGCGCGAAAACAGCTGGAAGGCGTCGTTGTTGATCGAGATCGAGTTGCCATTGGTCATCAAAAGGCCGATGCCGCGCAGCGAGGTCAGCGTCGCCAGCGTGATGATGAATGGCGGCAGGCCCATCTTGACGATGCCGAAGCCGTGGAACAGGCCGATGGCGACGCCAACCAGCAAGGTGATCAGGNGGCGGCAGGCCCATCTTGACGATGCCGAAGCCGTGGAACAGGCCGATGGCGACGCCAACCAGCAAGGTGATCAGGATGGCGAGGTAAATCGGCACGCCGGCATTGATCAGCATCGCAACGATGACGGTGGCGAAGCCAACCACGGCGCCGACGGAAAGGTCGATACCGCCGGTGATGATGACGAAGGTCTGGCCGACCGCCAGGATGGCGATCATCGAACCTTGCCGCAGCAGGTTCGAGATGTTGTTGGCGGAGGCGAAGCTCGGCGTCGCCACCGACAGGATGACCCACAACAGCACCAGCAGCGCCAGCAGCGTCAGCCCGAACAGCGCGTTGTAGTTGCGTTTCGGCCTTTCGGCCGCGATCGCCTCGGTGCTCATATCTGTCCTCCCGGTTTTTCTTGTTTCTCGGCCAGCGCCTGGGTGAGGATCTCCTCATGGTCGGCAGTGTGGAAACCATGAGTGGCCACCAGCTTGCCGCGGCGGAACACATGCAGCGTGTCGGCGAGTTCATAGACCTCGGGCAGATAGGACGAGATCAGGATGATGCCGGCGCCCTTGGACAACAGTTCGCCGAACAGGCGGTAGATCTCTGCCTTGGTGCCGACATCGACGCCCACTGTCGGCTCGTCGAAGATGAACAGCTTGGCGCCGTGCGCCAGCCATTTGCCGATGACGATCTTCTGCTGGTTGCCGCCGGACAGGCTGGAGGCGAGCGCGTTGCGCGTCGGCGTCTTGATCCTGAGATTGGCGATCTGGCGATCCGCCTCGGTCTTCTCCTGTGCGCTGGAGATCAGCAGATTGCTGGAGATGCGCTTGTAGATCGGCAGATTGAGATTGAGGCCGACCGGCAGGTTGAGGCAGAGGCCCTGGTCGCGGCGGCTTTCCGGCGCCAGCGCCATGCCGAGCCTGATAGCGTCATGCTCGGAGTTGACCTGAACCTCCTTGCCCTCCCAGAGGATCTGGCCGGCCGACTTGCGGTGACGGCCGTAGAGCGTGGTGACGAACTCGCTGCGCCCGGCGCCGATCAGGCCGTAGAGCCCGACGATTTCGCCGGCACGGACCGTCATCGAGACATTTTCGAAGCCCTTGCCGGAAAGATTTCGGGCTTCGAGCAGCGTCGCGCCCGGGGTAAAATGCTCCTTGTGATAGACTTGCTCGATCGAGCGGTTGATCATCATCTTGACCAGCTCGGCGTCGTTGGTCTCGGCGATGTTCCTGGTGCCGACAAGCGTGCCGTCGCGCAGCACCGAGACGCGGTCGGCGAGCTCGAACACCTCTTCCATGCGGTGGCTGATGTAGATGATGGTGACGCCTTCGCCCTTCAGCCGGCGGATCAGCGTGAATAGCTGGTCGGCTTCCTTGCGGGTGAGATAGGCAGTCGGTTCGTCGAAGATCAGGAACTTGGTGCCGCGCACGGTGGCGCGGGCGGCGGCGATCAGCTGCTGCTGGCCTATGGTCAGGTCACCCAGCACGACATGCGCCGGCAGATCGAAGCCGAGATCGTCGATGATATTCTGCGCTTCCCTGACCATGGCCCGCTGCTGCAGTATGCCGAAGCGGGAATCCTCCTCGCCGAGGAACATGTTGGCCGCGACCGTGAGATGGCGGCACAGAACGACCTCCTGGTGCACGGCATTGATGCCGAGAGCCATCGCCTCATGCGGCGTCGCCAGCGCTGCCGGCTTGCCCTCCCAGATGACGTCGCCGGAGGTGCGCGGCATGACGCCGGTCAAAAGCTTGATCAGGGTGGATTTGCCGGCACCGTTCTCGCCGACAATGGCGTGGATTTCGCTGGCCTTGAAGGCGAGGTCAACCGGCTTCAGCGCGTGCGTGCCGGGATATCGCTTCTCCAGTCCTTTGAGTTCGAGGATCGTCCTGCCCGGTTCCAGCGTTGGGGCGGGATGCAGTTCCTGCGCCGTCGACGTCATGACGTTCCTCCCAATTGGCCTCCCAGATTGGCCTCCCAGATCGGCCTCACGAGTGGCACGCGTGTAGGTCGTTTCCGGGGCAAAAAGCCCCGGAAACGGTGTGCCAATGCCGGTGCTCAGTCGAGCTTCGGATTGAGCAGCGCGTCGATCTTCGGATCTTTCATGTTAGCCTTTGTGACCAGGTTGGCGCCGGTGTCGACATTGGCCTCGACCTTCTCGCCCTTCGAGGCAGCGAGCGCCGTCTTGATGCCGTCATAGCCCATCCGGTACGGATCCTGGACGACGAGGCCGGAAATGACGCCGTCATTGAGGAACTTGACCAGCTTCTCGTCGCTGTCGAAACCGATCAGCCCGACCTTGCCGGCAAGGCTGTTCTCGGCGATCGCCTGACCGACGCCCTGCGCCATGATCAGGTTGGAGGCGAAGATGCCCTTGAGGTTCGGGTTGGCGGTGATCAGGTCGGTTGCGATGTTGAGGCCGGTGGTGGCCTGGCCGTCGGCGTATTTGTCGGCAATGAGCTTGAGGCCGGGATATTTGGCGGCAAGCTGTTCCTTGAAGCCCTGGGCGCGCTGCTCGAGCGAGCCGGCACCCGGAAGCGCGGTGATCAGGGCGACGTCGCCCTCGATTTTGCCGCCATTGGCTTCGCCGATCGCGGCCGCCAGCCCGTCAGCGGCGACGCGGCCGCCCTGGATATTGTCGGTGGTCAGGAACGAGGTGAAGGCCTTGGAGTCGGCGCCGGAATCGATGCCGATGATCTTGACGTTGGTGGCTGCCTCGTCGATCGGCTTGCCGAGCGCCTTGGCCTCGGTTGGTGCGATGACCACGGCAGCCGGGTTGCCGGCGACGGCGTTTTCAAGGATCGAGATCTGGCCGTTGACGTCGGTCTCCGCCTGGGCGCCGAGTTCCGGCACGTTGACGCCGAGGTCCTTGCCGGCCTTGCGGGCGCCGGCCAGCACGATCTGCCAGTAGAAAGAGGTGGTGTCCTTGACGATGATCGGAATGGTTACGTCCGCCGCCGAAGCCGGCGCCGAATGCATCACGCCGGCAAGCATCGAGGCGGCGGCGAGCGCCACGAATACGCGGCGGTTGAGAATGCTGGTCACGAATTTCATTTAGACTTCCTCCCTAGGTCGCCTGGTGAACGTAGCGGAAGCTCGGTTTGGATAGGCGCTGGCCAAACGGAACTTTATCAATAAAAAACATTTACCGCATTTTGATAGTGCATCGGTCCGGTCGACGCAAGCGGTGTTTCGTATCGTCCTGCGTATGCCTCGACCGGAAGGGAGTGCCGATCCACATTGCCAAACCCCTCCCCGAAAAGGTATGGAATATTAATTCCATCTGCCAGTCAAGATGGAATATTTGTTCTTTTTTGAGGCGTAAGGTGGGGCGCCTCCTGATCGCACCGTCTGCCGTTCAACCGGCGAAGGCCGCAGCGCATCAGCCGAGTTTCTGAACGACCGTGTAGGCATCATATTTGGCGAATTCTGTTTCGGGCACCTGGATGTCGAGCAGTTGCAGGTTTCGTTCCAGATTGGCCGGCTTGGCGGTGCCCGTCAGCACAGAAGCCACCACAGGCTCGTGCAGCGGGAACTGGAATGCCGCCGCGGCAAGCGGATAGCCGCCCTCGGCGGCGATTTTTTCCATGGCGCCGACGCGGTCGAGAATGTCCTCGGTGGCCGGCAGGTAGTCGAAATTTGCACCCGGCACCGGGCCGGTCGCCAGGATGCCCGAGTTGAAGACGCCACCGATGATCAGCGAGGTCTGCCGTTGCCGGCAAAGCGGCAGCAATTCGGCTTCGGCGGTGCGGTCGAGCAGCGAATAGCGGCTGGCAAGCAGGATGCAGTCGAGCGGCGCCTGGCGCAGCACATCGAGACAGATCTGCACCTCGTTGACGCCAAGGCCGTAGGCGGAAATGACCTTGGACGACTTCAGCTCTTCCAGCGCCTTCAGCCCGCCATCCATCAACTGGCGGAAATGCAGCTTCGTTTTCTCGACGCCATGCGTATAGACGCCGATGTCGTGGACGAACAGGACGTCGATTCGATTGAGGCCAAGCCGCGCATAGCTGAACTCGACCGAGCGCATGATGCCGTCGTAGGAATAGTCGTAGTCGGGCGCAAAGGGCAGCGGATCGACATAGGAATGGTCCGGAATCCGGTCTTCCGGCACCGGCCGCAACAGGCGCCCGACCTTGGTCGACAGCATGTAGGAGTCCCGCGGCTTGTCGCGCAGGAAATCGCCGAAGCGGCGTTCCGAAAGGCCGAAGCCGTAAAACGGCGCGGTATCGAAATAGCGCAAGCCGGCATCCCAGGCGACCTGCAGCGTCTGCATCGCCGTCTCGCGTGGGCAGGCTCGGTAGAGCCCGCCGACCGCCGCGCCGCCGAAGCTGACCTCGGTTATTTCCAGCGCGGTGCTGCCGACACGGCGTTTCTTCATGCAAAGCCTCCCACCGGCCATTTGCCGGCCCCGTCCATGTCTTAAGTCAGTTGGTGGCTGTTCTAGAGGGTCGCTCCAAGGTGCCACGGCACGAACTCGTTGTCGCCGTAGCCGAACTCCTCGCTCTTGGTCTTGCGGCCGGAAGCCGTCTCGACGATCAGCTCGAAAATCTCGCGGCCCATGCCGGCAATGGTCTTTTCGCCCGAGGCGATGACGCCGCAATTCACGTCCATGTCCTCTTCCATCGTGTGGTACATGGTCGAGTTGCTAGCGACCTTGATCGACGGTGTCGGCCGGCAGCCGAAGCAGGAACCGCGGCCGGTGGTGAAGACGATGACGTTGGCGCCGCCAGCCACCTGGCCGGTGGCGGAAACCGGGTCGTAGCCGGGCGTGTCCATGAACACCAAGCCGCGGCCGCTGACCTTTTCGGCATAGCCGAAGACGCCGTTGAGCGGCGTTTGGCCGCCCTTGGCGACGGCGCCAAGCGACTTCTCCAAAATGGTGGTCAGGCCGCCGCGCTTGTTGCCTGGTGACGGATTGTTGTCGATGGAGGCGCCATGCTTGGCAACATGGTCTTCCCACCATTTTACATAGCCATCGAGCTTGGCGGCGATCTCCGGGGTCGCCGCGCGATAGGCGAGCAGATGCTCGGCGCCGTAGATTTCCGTCGTCTCGGAAAGGATGCCGATGCCGCCGACGCCGGCCAGGATGTCGACGGCGGCGCCCAGCGCCGGATTGGCGGTGATACCGGACATGCCGTCGGAGCCGCCGCATTGCAGGCCGACGACGATCTCGCTGACCGGGATCGGCTCACGCTCAAGCTTGCCGACCTCCTCTGATATCTCCGCCAGCACGACCAACGCCTTCTCGACAGATTTGCGCGAGCCGCCGGCTTCCTGGATGTTGAAATGGCGCTTTCCCGCGGCGACGCCCTTCTGGCCATAGAGGGTGAGCTGGTTGACCTCGCAGCCGAGACCGACCATCAGCGCACCGCCAAAATTCGGGTGACGAGCATAGCCGGCCAGCGTGCGGTGCAGCACCATCATGCCGTCGCCGGTGGCGCTCATGCCGCAGCCCTGGCCGTGAACGATGGGAACGAAGCCGTCGATCCCCGGATATCTGGGCAGCAGCGTCCGGTTCGCCTCGTCGGCGATGGCGTGGCAAACGGTGGCCGAGCAATTGACGCTGGCGAGAACGCCGATGAAGTTGCGCGTGCCGGCACGGCCGTCGGCGCGGCGGTAGCCCATGAAGGTGCGGGCGCGATCGGCCTCTGTGGCGTGCACGGCCTCGCTCGGCGGCACCACCGGCAAACGCCCGGATTCGAAGACCAGATTGTGCGAATGGACATGCTCGCCGGGCGCAATGGCTTCAGTGGCGCGGCCGATCGCCTGGGCGTATTTGACCACTGCCTCGCCGGCGGCAATCGGCTTGATCGCCACCTTGTGGCCGGGTTCGATCAGCGCCGTGGCAACGGCGCCGCCCGGCAGCACCGCGCCGATCTCGATGCGGCCGTTGGCGACCGCGACATTGTCGGCGGGGGACAGAAGAATGCTGTTTGCAGTGTTCACGGGCAATTTCCTGGGTGTTCCTGGGATCGGCAAGCGATTGACACGCGCCTGTTAACAGTTAATGTCTTTTATCGTGAAAAAACAGTTTTGCGTCAATTGTTTTTTCGTGACGAAGCCGCGCGTTCTTGCGGATGCGCAGAGGACCGGACGCTGGAACCAGGCCTGACTTCCGAAAAGCGATTCCGCTTCCCGGGAGCCTGCGCCAGAAGCATCTGCATATCGCGCTTCAAGCCGGCCGCCGCAAGCGCCGGCCGCAACGGGGCAGGGGATGTCGAAGAGCAACAACGTCTATAAGGACGCCTACAATCGCGGTTTGCGGCTGCTCGACGAAACGAAAAGCCTGCCGTCGGAGCCCGAGCTGGGCACCCTGCTTGGCGTCAGCCGCACGACGATCCGCACCATCCTTGCGCGCATGGAAGAGACCGGGCTGATCGCCTGGAACAAGCGCAGCAAGACGGTTTTGCGCGTGCCGCGGCCGGACGACTTTTTTCCCGAGGAAGAAACCGACACGCTGTCGCAGATCATCGAGCGCTCCTTCATGCGGCGGCTGCTTGCCGGCGGTGCTGAGCCCGGCATGCAGATCAACGAACTCGAGCTGGCGCGCGAGATCGGCGTTGGCACCACCAGCGTGCGCGAGTTCCTGATCCGCTTTTCCCGCTTCGGGCTGATCGAGAAGCGCCGTAACAGCCATTGGGTGCTGAAAGGCTTTACCCGCGCTTTCGCGCTGGAACTGACCGAAATCCGCGAGATGTTCGAACTACGCTCGGCCGCCGCCTTCGCCGCGCTGCCGGAAGACAGCCCGGTGTGGGCCGACCTCGACCTGCTGGAGGACGAGCATCGCCTGCTGGCGCGCCAGATCGCCACGCGCTTCAACGAATTCTCGGAGCTCGACGAGCGCTTTCACCGGCTGATCCACCGCGCGTCGCACAATCGCTTCATCGTCGATTTCTACGACGTCATCGCCATGATCTTCCACTACCACTATCAGTGGAACAAGGCGCAGGAGCGCGAGCGCAACGAAGTGGCGGTTGCGGAACACCTGGCCTATATCGCGGCGCTCAAATCGCGCGATCTCGGCAAGGTCGACGCCGCCTGCCGCAAGCATCTGAAGTCCGCGCGGCACACGCTGCTGACGTCGATTCCAGAAGGCCAGCAACCGTAACGCGCGTAAAGCGCCGCGTTGCCGCAGTGGTGATTTGGCGATTTTCCGACCGCCGGCCGCGTGCTAGATATCTTGCCGTTGCTGCGTGAGGAGGCAGGTCTTTGAACATCCGGCGGAGACGATGGAGCATGCCGGCGACATTCGCCGCGGCCTATTTGCTGGTGCTCCAGTCGGTGCTTGGCGCATTCGCCTTCGGCATCGGGCCGGATGCTTCGCAACGCGACGCTTTCGGCAATGTCATCTGCACCCATGAGGGCGCGGCCCAGCGTCCCGGTGGCGACCAGCAGCACATCCCGGCCTGCTGCGTGCCCGGCTGCGGCGTGGCCTCGGCTGTCTACGCGCCGCCGCCCGCTGCCGCCACGCCGTCCGGCAATTTTTCGGTCGAAACCGTTGCGTTTGTGCTGCCGGCGTTCAGGCATCTCGACTTTGCTCGCGACCGCTCTCCATCGAATCCGCGCGCGCCTCCGGTGACGGCCTGATCCGTCCCGGTTCGCCTTGCGGAATTTTTCGCGGGCGAATTCGTTCAACATCGAAACTGTTCGCGACCGGCCGACGGCGCGATTTCTCAGTTCCTGGAGCTATCATGTCTCACACTTTTCGCGTGCGGCTCGGCCGCAACAGCCGCTTCCTGCGCAGCTTCGAGGAGCGACTCGGCGTCACCGTGCTCCTCCTCGCCCTGCTGTTCGTCAGCACCCAGGCCGTCTTCGCGCATGAGTTCAGGGTTGGCGACCTCGAAATCGTGCATCCCTGGTCGCGCGCCACGCCACCGGGCGCCAAAGTGGCCGGCGGCTATTTCACCGTCACCAACACCGGCAGTTCGCCGGACCGGCTGCTGTCGATCTCCTCGGAAATTTCGGCCAAGGCCGAATTGCATGAGATGGGCGTCAAGGACGGCGTCATGACGATGCGGCCGGTCAGCGGCCTCGAAATCCCGGCCGGCGGCAAGGTCGCGCTAGCGCCCGGCGGTTATCATTTGATGTTTGTCGGGCTGAAGCAGCAGCCCAAGCAAGGCGAGACGTTTCCCGCCAGGCTGACTTTCGAGAAGGCCGGCACGGTGACCGTCGAGTTCGCCGTCGAGGGCATGGGCGAAATGGGCGGCATGCACGACCATGCCAATTGATCCGGCCAGATCCGCTCAATTCAAACTCGAGGAACCATCATGAACAATTATCTTCTGTCGGCCGGCGTGTTTTTCGTCCTGGGGACAAGTGCTGCCTTTGCCCACATTACGCTGGAAGCGCAGGAGGCGGCGGTCGGTTCGACCTACAAGGCCGTCCTGCGCGTGCCGCATGGCTGTGAAGGCAAGGCGACGACCGCCGTGCGCGTGCAGATCCCGGAGGGAGTGATTTCAGTGAAGCCGATGCCGAAGGCCGGCTGGACGCTGCAGGTCAAGAACGGCAGATACGAGAAATCCTATCAGCTCCATGGTCAAGAGGTGTCCAGCGGCGTCAAGGAAGTCAACTGGAGCGGCGGCAGCCTGCCGGACGAATTCTACGACGAATTCGTCTTCCGCGGGACACTGGCGGCGGATCTGCCGGCAGGCCAAACGCTCTACTTCCCGGTGGTGCAGGAATGCGACGGCGCCGCCGAATGCTGGATCGAGATTCCAGCGGCCGGCCAGGATGAGGACGCGCTGGAATATCCGGCGCCCGGCCTCAAGCTTGCGCCGAAGCTATGATTTTTTGGCGGCGCGCCTTGTTCGAAAGAGTGCGCCGCTGTTTTGTGCCGTGACATGAGTGCTGCATCCCTGCTGCGAACGGTCTGCACAACCGGCCGATTTGCGATCTGCCTGCTGGCTGCGATCGTGCTGCTTGCCGCCATTGCCGCGCCAGGTCAGGCCTTCGCCCACGCGGCGCTGGTCACAACCGAGCCGACGGACGGCGCCGTGCTGGCGCAGAGCCCCGCGCAGTTCTCGCTGACCTTCAGCGAGCCGGTGTCACCGCTGATGCTGACCTTGGTGCGGCCCGATGGAACGCCGGTTCCCCTGACGTCCTTTCGGCTCAATGGCCAGACGCTCGACATCGACAATCCGCAACGGCTCGGATCCGGCACGCATGTGCTGAGCTGGCGGGTGATCTCCGCCGATGGCCATCCGGTTGGCGGCTCGGTGCTGTTTTCGATCGGCGCGCCGAGTGCGGCGCCGGCCGTCGCCGAAGCTGTCGACCGGGGTCTGAGGTCGGCAATCTGGACCGGCAAGGTCTTTCTCTGTTTCGGCCTGTTTCTCGGCGTCGGCGGCGCCTTTGCCATCGCCTGGCTGGCGAAGGGCGGGCGTTCCGGCCGCCGCTTCGTCATCGCCGCGATCCTGTGCGGCCTCGTCGCGGCGCCGTTATCGCTCGGCTTGCAGGGACTGGACGCGCTCGGCGCACCGTTCGTCCGGCTGGCGCAGCCAGGCGTCTGGCAGGCCGGGCTCGGCACCAGCTTCGGCTGGACAGTGCTGGTCGCGCTGGTGGCGCTCGGGCTTGGCCTGCTGTCGCTGGTCGGGCCGCGCGGCGGCGCAAAGCTGTTTGCCTTTGCCGGCCTGGCCGGTGTCGGCGCCGCCCTTGCCGCCAGCGGACATGCAAGTGCTGCCGAACCGCAATGGCTGACAAGGCCGATGGTGTTTCTGCACGGCGCCGGCATCGCGTTNGACATGCAAGTGCTGCCGAACCGCAATGGCTGACAAGGCCGATGGTGTTTCTGCACGGCGCCGGCATCGCGTTCTGGGCCGGGGCGCTTGCGCCGCTCGGTCTCACTATCAGGCGGAAGCCGGCCGAGGCCGCACCTTTCCTGCATCGGTTTTCCCAGGCGATCCTACCTGTCGTGGCCGTGCTTGCGGCCACCGGCTTCGTGCTGGCTGTCATCCAGGTACAGGCGCCCGCAGCTTTGCTCGAGACCGCCTATGGCCGGCTGCTGCTGGTCAAGCTGGCGCTGCTGTTGTTCCTGTTCATTCTGGCCGCCATCAACCGCTGGAAGCTGACCGGTCCCGCGGAAGCGGGAGAGACGGAAGTACAGAAGAGGCTGGTCCGCTCGATCGGCATTGAGATGCTGATCGTTCTGGCGATATTCGGCGTTGCCGCCGGCTGGCGCTTCACGCCGCCGCCACGCGCCCTGGCGATCGCAGCGGCGCAGCCGGCTTCGGTGCATATCCACACGCCGAAGGCGATGGCCGACCTCAGCATCACACCCGGCCATGTTGGGCCGGTTGCCGCCTCGATCGTCATCATGACCGGAGACTTCGGCCCGCTCGACGCTGAACAAGTGACGCTGGTGCTGTCAAAACCCGATGCCGGCATCGAGCCGATAAAGCGCGCGGCGAAAAAACCAGGCGACGGCACCTGGCGCGTCGACGGTCTCGTCGTCCCGGTTCCCGGCCGATGGACAGCACGGCTCGATATTCTCGTCTCGGATTTCGAGATCGTGAAGATAGAGGCGCCGATCGACATCAGGTCTTGAGGACCAGCCGGCAGTCTGCGCAACACATTTCGGCGAGGCGGTTGACGCGGCCTTGAAGGCCCGTCATTCATTTCGGCAAGATTGGCATCTCGACAAGAATGGCATCCCAAGAAGAATGGGCACCGCTACAAATCGCGCCTCAACAAAAGATCCGAAAGCAGGGAAGAAACGATGGAAAAAGCCGAAATCGGCCTGATCGGCCTCGGCACGATGGGCTCCAACCTGGCGCTCAACATCGCCGAGAAGGGGCACCGCATAGCCGTTTTCAACCGCACCGCGGCACGCACCGACGCCTTCGTCGAGAATGCCGGCGCGCTGAAGGACATGGTTGTTCCCTGCTACAGCCTGGAGGAACTCGCCGCCGCCATCCGGCCGCCGCGACCGATCATCATCATGGTGCTGGCCGGCAAGCCGGTCGATGAGCAGATCGCGGCACTGCGCGGCGTGCTGTCGGCCAACGACATCGTCATCGATGCCGGCAACGCCAATTTTCGCGACACGATGCGGCGCTTCTCCGAGCTTTCCGATTCGGGTCTCACCTTCATCGGCATGGGCGTGTCCGGTGGCGAGGAGGGCGCGCGCCATGGACCGTCGATCATGGTCGGCGGCACGGAACAGTCCTGGAAACGCGTCGAAAAGGTGCTGACCGCAATTTCGGCCAAGTTCAGGGATGAGCCCTGTGCCGCATGGCTTGGCACCGATGGCGCCGGGCATTTCGTCAAGACCATCCATAACGGCATCGAATATGCCGACATGCAGATGATCGCCGAGATCTACGGCATCTTGCGCGACGGGTTAGGCATGGGGCCGAAGGAGATCGCACAGGTGTTTGCCGGCTGGAACAAGGGCCGGCTCAACTCCTACCTGATCGAGATCACCGCCAAGGTGCTGGCCGCCGACGATCCGAAGACAGGCAAGCCGGTGGTCGATATCATCCTCGACCGCGCCGGCCAGAAGGGCACCGGCAAATGGTCGGTCATCGAAGCGCAGCAGCTCGGCATTCCGGCCACCGCGATTGAGGCCGCGGTGGCGGCGCGCGTGCTGTCGTCGATCAAGGACGAGCGGCTGGCCGCCGAAAACGCCTATGGCAAAGGCGGCGTGACCACCATTTCCGGAGACAAGGACGCGCTTCTTGGCGATCTCGAACTGGCGCTGTTCGCCGGCAAGATATCAGCCTATGCGCAAGGCTTCGCGGTGATGAGCGGCGCGTCGAAGGAATTCAACTGGAACCTGCCGATGCCGACCATCGCCAAGATCTGGCGGGCAGGCTGCATCATCCGCTCGCAATTGCTGGACACGATGGCGGAAGCCTTCGGCACCGGCGGGGCGGCCACCAATCTTTTGATGGCACCGGCCTTCATAGCGATGATGCAGGAAGCGCATCCATCGCTGCGGCGCATCGTGGCAAGGGCGTCGGAAGCCGGCTCGCCGGTGCCGGCGCTGTCGTCGGCGCTCGCCTATTTCGACAGCTACCGCCAGGGCCGCGGCACCTCGAACCTGATCCAGGCGCAACGCGATTTCTTCGGCGCGCACGGCTTCGAACGCATCGATGGGCCGGGCGCTTTCCATGGCCCGTGGGGCAGCGGAGCGGCAGGTTAGCGCCGCATGCCAGTCGTAGAAACGAGACTCTCCGTGGTCTCAAAGCAGACGTCCCGGTTCAGCGGCAATCGCTCTAATTGGCACCTCAGCTTTACTTCGATAGACGCGGCTCAAGGGTCTCATTCCAGGGACACGTCAAGCCGACTACTTTTCCATCGAATACCGATATTCGCCCCAAGCGTCGACCAAGTGAACTCGCCGGCCGCCTTCGATGTTTCGTTCCTGCTGCGGAAGACGGCCGCACAGTTGGGTCCCGTGTCTTTCCAGCGATAGCAGATCAAGGAGTTGCCAAGATACTGGATGGTCGCGGTATCCTGGCCAAAGTCCCCCGAAGATTGGATCGTCCCGTTACTGGCTATCACGTCCGTGAAGGATGAGCCGGACCGCATGTCCTTTGCGCGGAGCGCATGCCCGAAGGTCATCGCCTTGATCTCCTCCGAATTCAGCCGATCTACCAACTCGCCATCATATCCAAATGGTAGTTCCGGCAGTCCTGCAGCGGCGAGGTCCTCGAGCTGGCGCTCGAAGACAGCCGAATCCTTGTAAGGTCTTTCAAGATGATTATTCCGTTCGTTCAGTTGGCTCCATTGCGGTTCAGCCTCGAGCGCTTGCTTGAGCGCCCCCCGCGCATCCTCCATGCGGCCGAGGCGGACATAGCTGGTAACCATGTAAAAGCTGGCATCATCACCGAACTGGCGGCTCAGTTCCTGATGTTTTTTTTGCGGCCTCTACCGATTTCTCGTACTCGCCAGTCAAGTAGTAAATCCAGGCCAATATGCGTGTGGTCCTTTGGACGGTCGGCTCGATGCGCACGGATTCTTGCACCCATTCCAAGGCCCGGGTCGTGTTGCCTGACGCGGCCTGCACCCGAGACAGGAAGGATAAGGTGTCGGCATCGTAGGGGGCGAGGGCAACGGCGGCTTCGGCGTCCGCAACAGCCCGCTCGAAGTTGCCTTCGAGCCAATGGATGTAGGCCATGAGCTTGCGGCCGCTCCATTGGACACGCGGCGACGTATTCTGTTCGGCAAGGGCTTCTCGTGCGAGTTCCCCGGCTCGCCGATAGTCTGCCGCCCTTTTGTCGGTGTTGAAATTCCAGGGGCGGAAGAAATGATACCAAGCCAGCGAGACGCGCAGCAGCCCGGAGGTCGGGAACTTCTCAAGTCCTTCCCGCCAAATCGCTCCCGCGCGGTCGTGCTCTTCTATGCTTGCAAACCGAGCGAAAATCTCGTGACCGCTGAGGAAGTAGTCGTATTCGCTGAAGTCGGTTTTGTCCTTGCCTTCGGTCCGCTTGTATTCGTATCTCCTGATTGCTCCGCCTTCGCTCGCCAGCGCGTTTGCGATCCTTCCAATGGCCCCGTCCTGAAGGTCGGAGGCTTCGCGTCCGTCGTACCGCTCTGCCCATACGTGGGCATCGGTAGAAACATCGGTCAACTGGGCATTGATGGCCAGCCCACTCCCCTTCTTCTGCACGCTGCCTTCAACTATGTAGTCGACCTTCAAGTCCTGCCCCGGACTCACGTCGGTAGCATCAAAGCCAAAGCTCGAGTTTTGTGAGAGCACCGTTATGTCGGGAAATCGGGACATTGCGGTAGTGAGGTCCTCGGCGATGACGCGGCCATATGAATCGAGCCCAGGGTCGCCGCTGAAGTTTTGGAAGGCCAGCACCGCTACGGACGGAAAGCCGTCCCGGGCCGGCCCACTCCGTTGCCACTGCCAAAACGCCAGACTGGAAATGACCGCCAACAGCACCGCGCCGATAGCGGCGACGCGGCTGGACCTTCGCGCCAGTGCGTAAAGCCGGCTGGTGATCGGCCGCGGCTTGGACGCGTCGCCGACGAGAACGCGGTAAACAGAGATTGGCGATGCGATATTCTTAACCCGATGCTCGCCCATAGACTCCAATTTGAAACTGACCTTGCTCGTAAGCTGATCGTAAACGTTGCGCGAGACACAGATCCCGCCAGCCGCCGCAAGCTTCTGAACACGGTCCGCTATATTGACGCCATCGCCAAACAAATTGCCGCCCTCGGAGACGACGTCACCGATGTGGATGCCAATGCGAAACTGTAGCTGCTTATCCAAGGGGACGAGCTCGTTGCGTTGGGCCATATCCTGTTGGATTTGGACGGCGCAAAGGCTCGCTTCAACGGCACTTGGGAATTCGGCGACGACACTGTCCCCGGCACTGTTGAACACCCTTCCTCGGTGGGCTCCAATCAGTGCGTCAATGATCTCGCGATGCGAACGGAGCGCCTCCAGCGTGGCGTCCTCGTCGGCACCCATCAGACGGCTGTAGCCGACAACATCGGCAGAGAGGATTGCAGCCAGTTTGCGTTCCATGGAAGCCTGTCGCCCGCCAACGGCCTGGAAGATAACCCTAAAGATATCATACAAGCAGGGGATGAGCACCGCTGAAGCGGATGACTATGCTCCTTTGGAGTACGGAGCGAGCCGCTCACCCACGGCAAGACCACCCCGCTCAAGCAAGTCCGCCGTGACCCCGCACGACTTACGTGGGGCAATTCGCGACCTGTGGCCGAGCAGGTTGAACGTCTAGATCCTGGTTGCGAAGCCAGAAGCTGGCAGTCCGCTCTCGGCCCCAAACTGGAACGGCTATAAGGCTCCACCCGGGGGGCGAAGCTGACGCTATAGTTACCTTCCCCGTCAGATCAGGCGAGTATTCTTGTATCAGGCTTGCCTCGGATACCTGGTCAGTCTTCCTTCAAATCTTCGGCTTCGTCCTTCAGCTTCTGCCAGTCGGCACCGTGCTTGCGAAGCAGTGTTCGCGCCTGTTTCGGTGTCACGTCTGACACTTCCGTCAGGTGCTCAACTTCAAGATCGGCCCCCTTCTTAACCCGGCTCGTTTTGGTCGATTTTTTTCGGGCCATCTCTGCGTCTCCTCGCCAATCGATCATAGGCAACGGGCACTGTTCATTGCGGTTCCCGTCCCTTGGAACAAACCGCCGTCCGTCGGGTTACTGAGCCGAAGGAGACCCCTATGCTTAGATTCTTGATCGGCCTTGGCGCGCTGTTCGCGGCATTTCAAATCGTCCGTGAGTTCGGTCGCACCGAGGCGGAGGTTATGCAGCTTCCGCCTGTCGATGACGAGCGTCGCCCGACGGCAAGAAACGAAGCAGAATTGGGCGAGCCGACCTAGGCGTTTGCTCATTGTCATTCACCGGCTTCAGGTCAGGCCGAATCTTCCACAGTTCGGCCCAACTGATGCGGCGCTTCTGTTTCTGCGGCTTTGCGGCACCTTGGATTTCTCTACACACGGCAGCGTGCGGCACTTACCCCACAAGGAAGGAGATTGGAGGTTTCTATGTAGCCGTTTCCACGGTCCGCATTATAATTTTCCACGCTGACGCACACGCCTGCTTCCATACCCCTGGCCGATGACAGCCTCGAAGAAGTCTTTCGAGGGCAGGAAAATGTCGAATCGTCAATCATCACCGACTCGAGGCAGGGCGCCTCTGGACAGCGCAATGCCACTGCGCGGCCTGTTCGCTGCGGCCGGCGCTATGACCGCGATGGCGTTCGGATTTGGCAGTCTTGCGCTGACTTCCGTCTTCATCAGACCGCTTGAGGCGGAGTTTGGCTGGTCGCGAGCCGATATCAGTCTCGCCTATACGCTCTCGAGCGTCGGCATGGCCTTTGGCGGGCTGTTCTGGGGTCGCCTGTCGGATCGCGTGACTATCAAAACCCTGCTATTCATCGGCTCGGCCGGCATGGTGATCGCGCTCGCCGCGCTGTCCTTCGCCAGTTCGCTCTGGCAGATCTATGCGGCCAATTTCGTTTTGGGCGGGCTAGGCTTTTCGTGTCTCTACGCGCCGGTACTTGCCGTAACCGGGCTCTGGTTCGATCGCCGCCGCGGCCTGGCAATAGGGATCGTTACAGCAGGCGGAGCTCTGGGTCAGGGCATAATGCCCTACGCCGCAAATGCCCTGATCGACGGCGTCGGCTGGCGCCTCGCATACGCGATCATGGCTTTGGCGACGATGGCTATGCTGGCGATCTCCATGCCGGCGGTGCAGGCGCCGCCCGTCGATCGTGTGGTTACCGCACCGGTGCAGTCTTCAGCAAGACCAGGTTTCCAAGGTGGCCGTCTTTCTCCGATGACGCTGCTATCTGCCGCAGCCTTCCTCTGCTGCGCCTGCATGGGCTTCCCGCTGATACACCTCACAAGTTTCGTCACGGCCGTGTGCGGGTCCTCGGACGTCGGATCGCTCAGTCTGCTGATCGCCATGCTGTTCGGCGGCATCGGGCGGATCGCATTCGGACTCCTCGCCGACCGGGCAGGCAATCTTGCCGCCTATGCCCTCGCGTCCTTCATTCAGACGGCATGCGTTGCGATTTATCCCGCGCTGGACCAGCAGCTGAGCCTACTTGCGCTGTCGTCGGTTTTCGGCTTCGGCTTTGCCGGAAACATGACGTGCCTGGTCCTTTGCGTGCGCCAATTTGCGCCAGCCGAACGCTTTGGCCAGTCACTCGGCATCGTCATGCTGATCGGCTGGGTGGGCATGGGCGTGGCCGGTTATTTCGGAGGCTTGGTCTATGACAGCTTCGGCAGCTATGGACCCGCATTCCTGGGAGCATTTGTCGCAGGCGCGGCCAATCTCGTGGTTTTGGGCGTATTGGCAGCGTCATCCGGCGCGAGAGCGCAGATACCATGCGGCCGACTTCCGAACCCTGCGATGAGCCTCTGATTCAAACGTCGAAATCCACTTAATTCCACGGTGGTTCGAACGCTGCAAAACACGGTCGTCATGCCAACCTCAGTGATCGATGAGACGGCGGAGCACCGTCGTCACCAATCAAGGACCAGCTGAGATGAGCAGTATCTACGACAGCATTCTCGACACGATCGGCGATACGCCGGTCGTTCGCCTTTCCCGCATCAACAACGGCACCGCTTCGCTCTATGCCAAGATCGAGGCGTTCAATCCTGGCGGCTCGGTCAAGGACCGTTTTGCCGCCGCGGTCATCGAAGAGGCGGAGGGTTCCGGTGCACTTCAGGCTGGCCAGACGGTGATCGAGGCGACGAGCGGCAACACGGGCATAGGACTTGCCATGGTTTGCGCGAGGAAAGGCTACCCGCTCGTCATCGTCATGCCGGAAAACGCCAGCGTCGAACGCCGCAAGCTGATGCGTTTCTTCGGTGCCAAGGTCGTGTTAACCCCTGCCGTCGAGCGCGGCAGCGGCATGCTCGCCAAGGCGATCGAGTTGGCCGGAATGCACGGCTGGTTCCTCTGCCGGCAATTCGAGACGCCCGTCAACGCCGATATTCATGCCCGCACGACAGCGCTCGAAATCCTTGCGGCGTTCTGGGATCGTTCGCTGGACTACTGGGTCACCGGCACCGGGACAGGCGGAACGCTTGCCGGTGTGGCGCGAGTGCTCAAGCGCGAGCGACCGGAAACACGGATCATCGTCTGCGAGCCTGACAATTCGGCGCTGCTGTCGAGTGGCATTCCGCAAAGCTTCGACGAACAAGGACTGCCGACACGGGCGCATACTCGCTTTCGGCCACACCCGATGCAGGGGTGGAGCCCTGATTTCATTCCGAAGATCGTCGGCAACGCGATGGCTGACGATCTTGTGGACGAGATCCTGCCCGTTTCAGGCGCCAGCGCTCTGGAAGCCGCGCGCCGGCTTGCGACGGAAGAAGGAATACTGGCTGGCATATCCGGCGGGGCAACCTTGAGCGGGGCACTAGAAATCGCTCGGCGGGTCGGCCCGGACCGGAACGTGCTGTGTATGTTGCCTGATACGGGCGAGCGGTATCTCAGCACGATCCTCTTCGATAACATCAGCGAGGAAATGTCGCCAGCCGAAGAGGCGATCTCTCGCTCCACACCCGGCTACCGCTTCGACCGGCCGCCGTCCTTCGCCCTTTCATCGGCACCCGTGAACGAAATCCAAATCGAACCGTCGGCGCATGCGCTTGTCGATGAGGCGATCCATGATCCGGAGCGTCCGGTGGTCATGTTCGCTCTGACATGGTGCGAATTCTGCTGGACGGTAAGAAAGCTCTTCGACCGTGCCGGAATCGCCTACAGGTCCATCGAAATCGATACTCCGGAATTCCAGAAGAACGGCCTGGACGGGGAAATCCGCAAGGCCCTGAGGGCCCGGATCGGTTCGCCCACAATCCCGCAGGTCTTCGTCGGCGGCGAGCATATCGGTGGCTGCATGGATACGCTTGCGGCCTGGCGGGACGGCACGCTCGCCGCCCGGCTGGAGTTCGTCGGCGCACACTACACGTCCGGCGCATGCGCAAATCCCGAGAGCCTGCTGCCCCGATGGGTGCGCGCGGCAGCGTGAGATCCCGCCTCCCGGCTGTTTGGAGCGTCGTCGTCATCACCAAAGCGAGTCGAAACGGGCGTGATCCCGTTCGGCTCGGCTTCACCTGCACTTGTCGGTGTCGGCTTCCCCACAAACAAAAGAGCAAATCAGAGCGCAAGCGGAAACCTCGCGCTTCTGAAACGAACGCTCTCTGCAGCGGCACGGACTTGATACAATCCATGGCTAATTTAGCAGGCGCACTGGGATTGGCAAAGTGTCGCTCGAAATTCGCGTTCTTGGAGATCTGACCGTCCTTCGCCATGGCGAGGTCGTTTCCTTGCCGCCTTCGAAAAAGACGCGGGCGCTGCTGGCCTATCTTGCGCTCGTAGAGCGCCCGCAGCGGCGCGAGCGCCTTTGCGAAATGTTCTGGGAGGTACCGGACGATCCTCGCGGCGCCCTGCGCTGGAGTCTCTCCAAGATAAGGCAGGTCGTCGACTTCGGGAACAGCGGAATTCTGGAAGCCGACCGCAGCGTAGTTCGCCTGAACACCAGCGAAATCGTGCTAGACATCGCGCCGCTCCGCGGCCTCGATGTTCGTGACATAGAGGCTCTCGATCGGGAGAAACTGGAGGCCCTCGCTGGGGCGTTCCGCGGATGTTTCCTGGATGATCTCTCACTGCCGCGCTGTCCGGAATTCGAAGCTTGGCGCATTGCGACCGCCGACGAACTGCACGTGACGCATCTGCGCATCCTTCGGGTGCTCGTCGACCGGCTGGCGGATGAGCCGGCACGGGCGCTTGCTTACGCGCATGTCCTGCAGGGCTTGGAGCCCGAGGACGAGGCTCTTCGGGCGGACATCCGCCGGCTGAGCGAGGCAGCACGGCAATCCGCCATGGTCCAGAGCCGCGCTTTGAGAACCGATACCGGGACCGCTCCCACCGGTGAGACCGTCACTCCGCCGGTTTGGCCGGCGGCGGAGATGGATCTCCCCCCTTTGCCGGAGCGGGCCCTCGCGCAGGAGATCCGCCGGTGCACTACTCCGGACGGCGCGCGCCTGGCCTATTCCTTGAGTGGTCAAGGCCCTCCTTTGGTAAGGGCAGCCCACTGGATGTCCCATCTCGAGCTCGAATGGGACAGTCCGGTGTGGAAGCATTGGATCGAGGGCCTTTCCTCGCACTACCAGCTGATACGCTACGACCAGCGCGGCAACGGCCTGTCGGACCGGTATCCGGCCAACCTATCCTTTGATGCCATGGTCGCCGACCTGGAGAGCATCATCGATGCGGCCGGTCTGCGCCGCGTTTCCCTGCTCGGCATTTCCCAGGGGTGCGCCGTTTCGATAGCCTATGCCGCCCGGCATCCCGAGCGCGTCGCGGGGATGGTGCTGTATGGCGGATTTGCCAAAGGCTGGCGCAAACGGGGCAATCAGCGCGAAATAGCGCGCCGCGAGGCCATGGGAGCGCTGATACAGGAGGGCTGGGGCCAAGATGACCCGGTGTTCCGGCAGATGTTCACCTCCCTCTTCATTCCGGAAGCAACGCCGGAACAGAGGAACTGGTATAACGAACTGCAACGCAACACCGTCTCGCCGGAGATTGCCCATCGCATCTTCGAGGAAGGCGCAGTAATCGACGTGGACGAGCTGTTACCGCGGATTCGCGTTCCAACCCTGGTGATGCATGCCACGAGGGACGCGGTCATTCCGTTCGATCACGGCCAGGCGATGGCCGGCAAAATCCCCGGCGCCCGTTTCGTCGCGCTCGACAGCGTCAACCACGTGTTACTTGGCCATGAACCGGCATTCGCAACCTTCGTGGACGAAACGCGTCGTTTCCTTGCCGACCCCGAACAGACGCAGCAACTGGCAGGCCCTCCGGCGTCCTTGGGGATCAACCGCTCGCGGCAGTACATCACAGTGCTGGCCACGGAAGTGATCAGTCCCATGCATCTCCTCGAAACGGAGGACCCAGAAGTGGCAATCCGCGAATTCCAGCCCGTCGAGGATCGCGTGATACAAGTCGTGGAGAGCCATGGCGGCGTCGTCACGTCGGCTGCTGACGGGACAATCACCGCAGCATTCGGCCTCGCTCGCGCCACCGAGGACCACGCTTATCTTGCATGCCGCGCCGCGCTTGCGGCCAAGCTAGCTGTGGAGGAGCTTTCCCAGGGCGGGATCCAGTTGAGGGCCGGAATAGACACCGGCGAGGTGATCGTACGGCAGCAATGGACGACCGAAGCCAGCAAGGTTGAACTGGCCGGAGCCGCGCCGCGTGCAGCCAACCGGCTGATGCGTGCCTTGCACCGTGCGACGATCGCCGCAACAGGCCGGGCGCGCGCCGCCGCCGGGGGCTATGTGCAGATGCACCGCTTAGCGCATTCGGAGTATCCGCAACTTGGCCGCGACGAACGCATTTACGAGCTTTTGGGCGAAAATCACGCTCTGTCGCGCTGGCACCTGAGGGCCAACCGCGGCCTTACCGGACTGGTGGCGCGCGAGCTCGAGCTCAAAATCCTCCTTGCAACTTGGCGCCGCGTCCGGGAGGGCCACGGCCAGGTCGTCGGGATCGTCGCCGACCCCGGCATCGGCAAGTCGAGGCTTGCCCATGAATTTCTCTCCCTCGACGAGGTGGCCGGTTTTACTGTGCTTGAATGCGGCGGTCTGGAGTTTGATTCGTCAGTTACTCTGGGCGCCGTAAAGAAGCTGCTGCTCTCGGCTTGTGGCATTCGCGGCGAAGACGGCTTGGCGGAAGCCCAGCGCCTGTTTGCCTTCAAACAGGCGGAACTGGACCTGGATCCACGTCATACGGCGCCGCTTTGCTTCCTCGCGGACCTGCCGATCAACGATTCTTCCTGGCCGCATCTCGATGCGCGGGAGCGGACCTCACGGGTATCCGAGGCGATGAGCGCTTTCCTCGTTGCCTTGAGTCAGGCCTCGCCCGTGGCCGTTCTTATCGAGGATCTGCACTGGATCGATGCCGAGAGCGAGGCCGTAATGAACAGGCTGGTCGAGGTCATGGGCGCCAACCGTATCATGCTGCTCGCCACCTACAGGCCGCAGTACCGGCACGAATGGAACCGCCGCGGCTATTTCCAGCAGGTAAGGCTGGAGCGGTTCGCGCGGGACGAAATGGAGCAATTCCTTACCGAATTGCTGGGATCCGATCCTAGCCTGGGGGAACTTCGGCAATCGCTTGCCGAGCGGGCCGAGGGCACGCCGCTGTTTCTGGAGGAAATGGTGCGCGGACTGGTTGCGGATGGTGTCCTTGCCGGCCAGTCGGGCTGCTACGAGCTCAAGAGACCCGTGGAATCCATCACCATCCCGTCGACGGTTCAATCGCTCATCGCCGCACGCATCCAGCAGCTGGGTGACTCGGAAAGGCAGATACTCCAAGTCGCTTCGGTTATCGGCAAGAATGTTCCGTATCCGCTGCTGAGGGCGCTCTCGCCGCTACCGGCGGCCGAGCTGGAGGCATGTCTGGCCAAACTGCAGAGTTTGGAATTCCTGTTCGAGGTCCAGAGCTATCCTCACGTGGAATATACGTTCAAGCACGCGTTGACGCTCAAGGTGACCTACGAATCGCTGCTGGCGGAGGACCGAAAAAGGCTGCATCGGGCTGCATTGGTTGCAATGGACAGACTCTATGCCGGATCGCTGAATCACCACATCGAGGAACTGGCCGAACACGCGCTTCGTGCCGAGGCATGGGAACCTGCCGCCGATTATCTGCTGCAAGCGGCGGGTCGGGCTGAGGAACGCTCGGCCTATTCCGCCGCGGTCCAGTTCCTCGAAAACGCCCGCAAAGCAGTCACCGCATTGCCCCGGAATCCCAAAACTCTCGCCCAGGCGATCAACCTGCGGGTGCGGATGCGGCCCGCCTACGGCGCGCTTGGTGCCTACCGGAAGGCGCTGCCGCAGCTGTTGGAAGCGCGCGAACTGGCCATGGAACTGGGCGACCCGCAACTCATCTCCGACGTGTTGCTCCACTTGAGCTATCTAAACAGCTCCCACGGCCGCTACGAGGAGGCGCTGGAACCGGCCGACACACTCAAGCGCGGCGCGATGGCAAATGGCGTGCAGCGCTGCATAAGCGAGTCGGATCTGGCCACCTCACAGGCGCTTCTGATCCGCAGCGAGGCGCGGCAGGTGCTGGAGCACCTTGTTCCGCATGAGGAGAGGTTCACCAAAGCCTGGCGTCTGGAGCGTTTCGGACAGCTCGGTGCGCGTGCGGTTTGGTACCTGGGGCATCGCGCGCAGGCGGAAGCGCGCCTTGGCCGGTTCGACGATGCGGAGCGTTCGCTTGCGGGATTGCAGAAGGTCGCCGCCGAAGTGGCGCGCCCGATCGACAGCTGCGCGGCCGCCTATTTTACCGGTGTGGTGGGCGTCCTGCGCGGGCCCGATCCGGCGCTTGTCGAGGCGCTGCAGTTTTGGTCCTCCGAAGCCGCGACCAGCGCATTTATCCTACTCCGGCCATGGCTGTTGACTGTGCTCGGGCATGCGGAATTCCTGCTCGGCCGCAACTACGACGCGGGCGCCACCTTGGAAATGGCAGTGACCGAGGCTGAGCGGCTCGATCTTGCCCAGTTCGAATGTCACGCGCGCGCGGTGCTCGCATGCGTGCGTACGCGCCTCTGTGAGCCGGAAGCTGCGGCCAATCTCGGCCATGCGCTCGAGCTTGCGCGCGGACGCGGCGACCCGTGGAGCGAGGTCATGGTACTGCGCGGCCTTGCGGAACTGAAACCTTCCAGATCTGCCATTAACTGGCTCGAACAGGCCTGCGATCTTGCCCGGCGGGTTGAATTACGGCCGGAGCTTGCCCGCTCCTTGCTAGCTCTCGGGCTGGCGAAGCGGCGCGGTAAAATCGCTGGTGCGGATGCCACTCTCGCGGAAGCGAGCAAGCTATACGCCGAAATGCAGATGCGGGAAGATTTCTCTGACACGGAGGACCCGGCCGGAAATATCGTGCGCGATCGCATAGCCGCTACGGTGTGATTCCTCCGCATCCAAGGATCTGCTTCGAAGGTTTGCGCTGCCTAGGCGAGCAAGCCGCGGTCACGCAGCTCGCGATCCTGCGGTATCATGGAACAATATCTGCCGGACCAAACGATCCGCCACCAGGTCTGCGTGGGTCAGCGGCCCCATGTGTCCGGCGCCAGGAACAATCGCCCCGATCGCGGCCGGAACGCGAGAAACCAGTTCGCAGGCGATGAGCCGCGTCGGAACTGGTGCAAATTCGCCACGCAGTATCAAGACCGGAAAGCCAAATCGGGCATATTCGCTCGCCGGCGTCGACTCGTAGATCAACGCGTGGAAGTCGAGGCTGGCCTTCGGCAGAAACCGCACGAGTGCCGCCTGAAGTTCCGGCTTCATCGCGTCGAAGGTGCCGGCTCCGCTCCAGTAGTCGATGAAACGAGCTGTCGCGGCCAGGTAGCTACCGTTGATCAAGCTGTCGTGTATCGCGCCTGCGATCGACGAGATTTCGCCGAGCGCCTCGTGGCCCTCAGAGTCCAGCTGGCGCAGCAGGTGAAAGGCAGACGGTTCATAAAGGGAGAGGCTGGCCAGTCTGTCTGGACGCATCGCTGCTATATGCAGGGCCAATCCACCACCATAGGAATGGCCAACAAGATGCACAGGCCCGTCATGGTGGTCGATCATCTCCAGGATCCCGGCGGCTTCGTCGGCCAAACGGAAAGTGCCGGCACCATTCCAGGTGCCGGCGCCCGGTGCCCCGATCAAATCGGGTGCGATGAACCGGTAGCTGTCATCGAGCCGCTCCGCCAGGTTGCGCCACTGCCGTCCGCTGCCGCCGGAGCAGTGCAGGGCGATGACAAGCGGTGCGTGGCACGCTTTATGCGAGACGCAGAACGTCGATGCGGCGCTCATCGGACGACCTCCTTCGTGCCGGCTCAAGGCCGGGTGCGGCGGCTGGGATCACGCCCGGCAAAGGAGGTGATCGAGTTGATCTCGGAGCGGGTGATGCCGACGTCGCGCAGGATGTAGTCCGGCAACTCATAAAGCTGTCGACGGTCCCGCTGGATGCGAATGGAACGCCAGACTGCGGCCAGCATTGTTCCGCCAGCCCAGCGCAAACCTCGCGTTGGGGTGAGGGACAGGGATGGGTTCACCATTGCACTCATTTTGATTTTCTCCATGGTTGCGGGCGCTGACTGCGGCGCCAGTGGAGCCCCTTGTCGTGGTCTGCCGTGAGCGTCACCGTTGAAGGCAACGTCGATTTTTGCCGCGCCAGCGTTGTATTCGGCGGTCAGGCCGCGGCTCGGCGGGAGGCGTTGAGAAACATTGCCACGTGGGCCGCCAGCGCCTCCGCATCGCGGCCGACGCCGTCAAGGAAGCTGGAGCTTCGATGGCGCATGAAATTGAGGCCGAGCACGTAAAGTCCCGGATACGCGCAGACGCCACCATCGTTCTGAATTTCGCCCCGGCCATCGAACACATCCAGTTTCAGCCATGGGTATTCCCGGCGATAGCCGGTGGCCCATATGACGGTCTCGATACCTTGGTCGATGAGATCGATTTCGGTCGGTTCGGCGCTCAGGATCAGGCTCGGAATGGAACCGGGACCGATGGAGTAGCGGCCCTCGCCGGCGGCCGCGCGGTCTATATTGGCCAGCACGCGCCTCAGCGTACGTTCCGCCGCCATGGTCGTGTCGGCGAGATCGCCATTGAACCGAATGCGTGTATCGTAAGCGGCAACCGCTCGACCAACAAGACGAACGCCTTGCTCCCGAAGGCCGGCGAGGTCGAGCGACCTGCGCTCGGGTGTACCTATTAGCTGCAGCGACGGCTGCCGCCGTGCCGCAGCTAGATCCGAAACTTCGGCGACGGGCTTGGCAAGCATTCCCAGCCGGTCGAGCCACCACAGGATGTCGTGCCCGTGGTAAAGCCTCGGCAGGCGTGTATGACTGCCGACCGACAGGGTTACCGGGCGCCCGGAGCGATGGATCTCCTCCGCAAGTTGTATTCCCGTCGCGGAGGCCCCGGCCACGAGAACGCCGCCCTGAGCCAGCTGCCGAGGATTGCGATAGTCCCGCGGCACGATCTGCCTGACACGGGAGGAGATCTGCTTTGCGATTGGCGGAATCCGCGGCCTGTCACTGTATCCGGTCGCAACTACCACCGCACGCACGCTCCATTGACCGCGATCGGTCAGCAGCCGGAAGCCTCCGTCGATCCTTTCGGTCGAAAGCACCTCTACACCGTCCACTACCGGCGCGGTGATCGAGCATGCGTAATTCTCCAAGAACCCGACGGTCTCAGCCATTGTCATGAAACCGTCGGGATCGGCCCCGCGATAGCCGCCGCCGGGCAGGCGCGTCATCCAGTTGGGCGTCAGCAGGCGGAGGGAATCCCACCGTTCGCTGCGCCAGCGCTCCGCGATCCGGCCACGCTCCAGCACGACGTGGCAGACCCCGCGCTCTGACAGGCACCGGCTCATGGCTAGACCCGCCTGTCCGGCACCAATAATGGCCACGTCTGTACACTGCATTGAATTCGCGCCTTGTAAGCAGGGGGCAACAGATCGCCGGCGCCATCCTTTCCAGGACAAGGCCGGCGATATTGCACTTCCGACCAAAGTCAGCCTTTCACGGCAACCGAGACCGGCACGCCGTTGGTCAGCACGTCGAACACCGCGGAACGGGCGCGCGACTGCATTACGATTTCCTCGAGCTTCTCAGCCGGAGCATCGCCCTTGATCTTGAAGGAGATACGGATGCCTTGGTAGCCGTTGCGGACCTCGTTGGAGATGCCGAGGATGCCGCGAAGGTCGATGTCGCCTTCGACGGTCGATTCCACCTCATGCAGCGTAACCCCGCGCACGGCCGCGATGTTCGCGATGCCGGCCGTGAGGCAGGAAGCAAGCGCGTGGAGGAGGTATTCGACCGGCGTCGGGCCGTTGTCTGTGCCGCACAGGACCGCTGGATGGTCGCTGTCGGCCTGGTAGGCCATCATGTGAGACTGCTCCGCGCCGGCGCCGAAGAAGTTGGCCATCGTGCTGCTGCTGTGGGTGCCCGCAATCCAGCGGCTCTTGGCACGGAATTTGAACTGGGCAAGCTCCGGCTGCCCCGCGACGGCGTTGATGGTGGCCAGAAGGGTGGGCGTGTCGACGCCGTTCCTCGGCTCCCGCGGCGCCTTCTTAACGGGAGACTTTTCCATGATCATTGTATCATCCTGCATGTCATTCACTCCTGGGTTCGAATGTTGCGCGACCGGGATCGCCCCGGACGGCTAAACCTCGGCCGGCAGCGTTTGACGTGCAGTGGGAACGACAGTGTGAAATCGAGAGGTTTTTGCGTCAGAACGGCTGTGGACGCCCTGCCGGTCGGGTCTGACAAAAACAACGGGCGTTCAAACGCTTGCTTCCCTGCGAAGCTGCGATCTCCGCAAGTGCGCCAAGAAGGCGCCACAACCGAAACCACAGGAGATCAGATCATGTCTCGTTCATTTGGGATGGATACCCGCCCGTCGTCGACCGACTGGGCGGTCATAGTTCGCGGGCCAAGCAAGGCCGAGGTGCTTGCCCATACAGCAAAGATTCACACATACGCGAGCACACTGAAGCGGCCCCCGGCGGCGGTGCCGATCAGCCCCGTCTGAAATCTTGCGGGAACGATGTTTCTCGGTTGACTTCCAACCGGGCAAAGAACGGGCAGCGGCCGAAGAACGTACGACGAAGTCGGAGATTTCCGGTCTCGCCCAACGCCCGCTTCGAGGAGCTTATTCCGCACTCGGGAATGTCCGCCTTGGTCAATTTGCGTCGTCCCAGGTCCCGCCCAAAATACCTGGAGATGCTCGGTGCCCAGCCTGAGCTTCCCACCTCTGTCCGGTTTCAACTCCGCCACCCGGATGGAGGCGCTGTCCCAAACGCCGAGGTCGTTGCATCGGCCCGCACTTGCGGGCCGATGCAAGCGCATCAGCCGCTATGAGCGCAGCTAACACTGCGGTTGTTGTCCGCCATCATGCCGCTGGGATTGGAGCGCCAGTGCCAGACGTGGAGCTCATAGTATGGATCCACCGGATGAACACCGACCTTGGACTTGAGCTTCAGCTCCTGACCTAGGAAACTCGGTGCCTCCGAACCCTGCCACTGTGCCTTGAACACGATGTACTCGAGCGCTACCAGATGCATCGATCCGTCGGCCTGCGGCTCGTACATAATCACATCCGGCTGATCCAGAACCAGCTTTCCGTCCATGGCGTAGCCCTTATTGATGTAGTGCTGGCCCATGGCCCCCTCGGCGCCCGCGTCGGTGCAGTCGAAGAGCGGCTCGTAGCCGGCTGCAGTCGCGTCGGCGAGGTCGTAGTAAGCTTCTGCGGCGGCCCGCGATTGGGCAATAGCCGTGGGGTCGCCACGTGAACCCAGTTCGTGAGCCTTAACGGGCTGGCAAACGGCACCAGCCGCGAGGGTGGCGACCAGCAAGGTCGTCTGTGGGAAATTCATTATGTTCCTCCATCTGAGGGGTTGAGGAGCACCCGCGGAGCTATGGCCCCGCGGGGCTAATGGGTCATGCTGCCGCGGCTTCTACAGCCGGGTCAGCCCGCACGATCACGGTGGTGGCGACCGGATAGAATTCCTCGCCGGGCATGCCCACGCGATGGGCATGTTCGCGGATCGCCGCACCGTCCTGCGCCTGGTAGATGCAGAAGGTGCCGATGCGACCGTCGGGCTCATGCACGACGTAGCTGCGGATCCACCTGACCCTGTCAGGCATTTCTTCGTTTCCGATCCGTGCTGACTTGGCGCCGGCGGTTTCCAGTTCGGCGAGCGACGCCCAGGCGCTCGGCCGACGAATAACGTAGAGTTGCATTTCCAATTCTCCCGATTACGGGCGCCCAGGTTCGACGCCCACCATTGCAATGGCCATGCGGGGTTGCATGACTGGGCCAGAGTTAGCGCCGGCTGCCGCAGATCGTCCTTACCGTCGACCTATCCTGCGCTTATCTTTTGCCGATCAAGGGACAGCGAAAGCCGTTAAGTGCCGCTTGGTGCGATCATGAGGTGTTCGCTCTCGCCACGCTGCTTCCCGTGAGCCGGGATCGGTGCTGGAGCCAGACTTGCAGCCATGCTCATGAGCCGAGGCGATCCGATACGCGCGGCGGTGCGCTCGGCAGCTGCCAGTTCCGAGGTGCCGCCGCTAACGTCACCCATGTCGAAGAAGCGACGCGCCAAGTCGATCCGGAGACGTGCCGCGTGATACTCTACGCCGGCACTTGTCCAAAGCTGACGGGCGAGGAGACGAAGCTGCATCGCCTGGGGGTCATCGGCGGGGAGGAGAGCGGCGCGGGTTTCGGCGATCATCGCCCGCACCGCAGGCTGAGGCCAGCGCTCCGGGGAGGCGTCGATTTCCGCGAGGAAACCGGCGGCCAATTCCGGCCGACCGCCCAGGGCGGCTAGGCGAGCGGCATTGACCAAGAGCAGTCCGCGACGCTGCAGGTGAAACCAAGAGAGCCCCTGTAGAGCACGGTGAAGCGTAGCAAGCGCAGCCTCCACGTCGCCTGTCTCAAAGAGCAGAACGGCATTGCCCGGTTCAGCGTCCCATCCAATCGAATACGCCATTGCATAGTCCGACTTCGCCTGGGAGAGGTCGCCAATCATTGCGTGAATGTCCCCTCGGACGCGGTAGCCCTCGCCCAGAGACCAAGCCTCTTCGTCCGCCAGCTTCGGAATCGCTGCCTCAATGTTAGCCAGGGCCTCGCCGAGCGTTCGCTGCGCTCCAACTATTTCCGCACGATGCAAACCGCAGGCGCCTGGGCTTTCCGCGAAACTGGCTTCACACCAGCTCTCGAAGCCTTCGCTCCATTGCCTTGCACGGGGCCAATCGGCGAAAGTGCGACAGCTCCAAAGGATATTGCAGTAGACCAAGCTGCCGGTGATCGGGTCGACCTGACTGGAGAGTGCGATGGCGGCGGCGTGGTTCTGCTGCTCACTGCCCTCGTTCACCCTGCCGAGGGAGAGGTTGTAGAAGCCTTTGTAAACCAGCGTCAGTGCCCGAAGTCCCTGATCGTCAGTCTGCTCGGCCAGCTCGAATGCCTTCGATGCGAGCTCAAGAGCTTCCTTCGGTCGGCCTCCGAAAGTGGCAAGGCGCGACTTCATCCACAAAAGATAACCCATCGTGCCGCTGTCGCTCAAGCCGGTCAGCAACTGGCCGCCCCGTTCCAGCCAGCCGATGGCTGCGTCCGCCGCCCCGCGTTCGAGATGGATTTTTGCCAATGTGATGGCTGCTCGTGCGGCCCGCACCAACTGACCTATCCGCATATGAGCCGCGACCGCACGAGAAAGTATTGGGATCGCCGCGACGGGACGGCCGCAACACTCGACCGCCAGAGCCCAGAGATCAAGATCGCCTGGGTCCAGCTCCCGCGTCCGGGAGATGGCGTCGAACCGCTCGGCCGCGCCCGCCCAGTCCCGCTGGATCGCCAGGTCTCGTGCGGCAGAAATCTCCAGATCGTCGCTAGCCTCAGTCGGCGCAATCTGGCCGAGGAGGGGGTCGTCGATCCCAAAGCGATAGCCATGCTTGACGAAGCTGCGGATGGAATTCGCCAACCCCCCGGCTGCAAGCGCGCGACGGGCCAAGCTCACGGCGCGCTGCAGGGAAGCTTCGGTAACCGTAAGGTCCGGCCAAAGAGCATCCATGAGCTCGTCCTTCGGCACTACCCGACCTGCATTCCTTACCAAGTAGGCCAAAAGGTCAAAGACGCGCGGCTGAATCTTCTGTGCCGCTCCACGCAGCCTCAGCGAGCGCGCCTCCTCATCGAGTTGGAATGGTCCAAAGTTTTGCAACATCGCGGCTCTGGAGAAATCGAAACGGCGACCATAAGCGAAAGATCAGCAGATGGTAAGGACCGGCCTAGTGCAGGGCCGTATTACGAAGCGCTCCCGGCTACACGGCCGCGGGGACAGCGCCGCGGCGCCCTAAGGGCTGCACTCAAAGCTATAGCAGAAGGACCAGCGCCTGCCATGCCCGCCATAAACAAGGCAAGCTCAACGCCCTGACCCGCGTGCTCGCGGCAGAGCGCATCGTCTGAGCCGAGACCTTGCCGAACTATGGCCCGACCGGCGGCTTCTTCCGCGACGGCCAACGGCTTGCGTGGTGACAACGGCTGCTCGACTCTGCATTTCTGGCCGCTTAGCGCCTGATATCGGCCCCTAAAGTCAGCTTTGCCACCGCCTGAAAGCCGACATTGTCAGCGGCCACGGTGGAAATCGTGGTTGCGCCATATGGAGCAGCAGGCCAGGTTGATGCCAGCGCAACGGCGCCCGCGCCGCGGCGATCGAGGATTTGCATTCGGGGCAAGCGGACGCGATACCTGAACAGCATGCGCCGCTCTTGTAGATACCGCGCCGTGATGAAAGCGCCGGGGTGGCGCCTCGTCGCCGTCCAAACATTCGCGCGACCCAGCGAAATGTCGCTTCAATCGAGGCTGGCCGGCGACGAGAACGGCCGATTGGCATCCACCACGAAGATGGCCAACTGATCGAGATCGGTTGTTCCGGCGTTGAACACTTCCATAGGAGTATCGGCGCCATGCCCGACCATGGTCGTTTCGGCTTCGGCATAAGCCACGCCGTGGGGCGTCCTCTGGCCGAGCTTGCCGGCCAGGACATAGAAGGCCTCCGGTCCCGGATGTGAATGGATCGACGACTTGGCGCCGGGCGCGCCGCCGGCACGGTTGATGCGCAGCAAGTATTCGCTCGCGCTGACCGATGGGAGGGGACCAATCTCAGTTACCTTGGTTCCGCCGGCAGTGGCGCCGTCCTTCGGCCCAAGCGTGAACAGCCAGACCTTGCCTGCGACCTCCGCCGCAAGCGAGGTGGAGCCCGCAGCGCCCTGGGCCTGGGCCAGGGTGGGGAAATTCTCCAACCGCCAGAACAATGGTCCGGGTGGCAGTTCCTTCACCTTTTTCTCGACCACCGGCTCGACGACCAATTTGGCATCCGCGGCCATCGGCGCTGAGGGAATGAGCCCGAGAGCACACAGTGAGAACACAAGTATGCCGATACGACGTGCGTTGACTGATCGCGGCTTCATGGGTGGGTCTTCCTCTCGATGCAACGAGTTTGTGGTTGGGCGGCTGTTCGGGACAATGCCGAAGACGTTGCCATGAGGGTGAGCCGAACGGCTTGTCGAGTAACGAATGCCGTACGATCTTTTGCCGAAGAAACGACGATCGGGCGACAGTCCAGGCGCCGAAAACTATGGTAAGAAGCGAGGCAGGCAAGACAGCGACATTGAGATAGCCGATGAACACCCCGGCGCCGACCAGGCTCCTTATCAATGGGGTAGTTGCGGACTGAGCAACGAAACGCTGAGCGACGGGCCGGGCAATCCGATTGATCTCAGGCCGCAGGCGTTCGCGGTGCTCCGCTATTTGTCGAACAACCCCAACCGACTCGTCACCAAGGGTGAGCTGATGCAGTCGGTGTGGGCGGGAACGGCAGTCACTGACGACAGCTTGGTGCAATGCATCCACGAGATCCGACGCGCACTGAAGGATGACGGACATGCCATCCTGAAGACCAAGTCGCGGCGCGGCTACATGCTGGCGCTGCCGGAGGCGAATGCGGCTGCGATGCCCGCCACGAGCCGGACGAGTAATCGCGCGCTCCAGCGACCGCTCGCCGCCTTTGTGGGGTCGCTACTGATTGTGCTTGCTGTCGCCGCTGTTGCAGGGTGGATGCTGCGGCCCCTCTCCCCTGGCGGCAAGCCTTTGGTCGCGGTGCTGCCCTTCGACGTGTTGGGTGAGGAGACGTCCGCACGCCGACTGGGCAACGGCCTGACCGAAGAAATCATCACCGATCTCGCACGTTTCCCGGAATTTCAAGTAATCGCGCACGACTCGACTGAAACATATGCCGGAAGATCGATCGGTTTGGCCGAGATCGCCAAAACGCTCGGGGTCGGTTTCGTGGTCGAAGGCTCGATCCAGCGCCAGGCCGGCCGGCTGCGCATCACTGCGCAGCTCCTCGACGCGGCAACCGGCAAACATCTATGGTCGGACCGTTGGGACCGGCCCGACGAAGATCTGTTCGCTATCCAGACGGAGATCTCCGAGCAGGTCTCCAACCGCCTCGGCGGCGGGCACGGCGTGATCGAGGTTGCAGGCCGGATTGCGGCGCATCGCAAGCCGCCAAGCGACCTTACTGCCTACGAGCTGTACCTGCTCGGCACGGAAAAGCTTGCGAAGATGAATCGCGCCGATGTCGAGGAGGCCATCAAGCTCCTCAAACGCGCCGTCGAATTCGACCCGGGGCTCGCGCGCGCCTGGGTCGAGCTCTATCACGCGTATGGCGTCATGCCCAGTTTCGGCGCCGATTTCGAGGCCAACTTCCGACTGGCCGCCGAGGCTGCCGAACGTGCGGTCATGCTTGACCCGAGCGACGCGGAGGCGCACGCCGTGCTGGGCTTCAGTTTCGGCGACAGGAATGATCTTGCACGTGCCAAGATGGAATTCGACACGGCGCTACGCATGGCGCCGAACCAGTTCGAAATTCTGAGCTTCTACGCTTTCTTGGCATCCAGCTTCGGCGAGCCGCAGCGCGGTGCCGAGATGGCCGATCGGGCAACCCGCCTTAACCCGAACTACCCGATGGCGAGTACGAGGCTTTTTGCTGCTGCCTATTTCATGGCCGGACGCTATGAAGACGCGCTTCGCATGCAGAAGCAAATGGGTCCGGAGAACTACGGTCGACGGATGTGGGTATATCGCCCAGCTGCGCTGGCCGCCTCCGGCCGAACGGCGGAAGCGAAAACCGCGCTTGCGGAAGCACTGAAATGGTTTCCCGATCTTACCATAGAGGGATTTGTTAGCCTTCCTGACACAAATGAAGACGACAGGCGGCGGCTCATCGAAACCATGCGGCTCGCCGGTTTCCCGCCCTGTGCAAAGGCAGAGGCGGTGGCCCGTTTCGAAAAGCCTGTGCACCTGCCAGAATGCGTCGAGCGCTGAGTCAATCTTGAGGCCGTAGGGCGGGAGCGGCAACGTCGAAGTGTCCTTGCGGCCGCGCGTCTCACGACGATGCCCGCGCCCAACGTATATGTCCGCTCTGGACGATTTGCAGACCGAAGCTGCCGGTCTGTTTTCGGCCCCAAGGCTGCCAGTCAGCAGCGCGCGTTTTGCAGCCAAGTGGAATCACTCGGCGTCGCAGAAATGCGGCTAAGACAAATAGATGGAGCGGGATGGCCCAGCTCAATTTGACCGCATCCGCTCTAGTCGGGACGGCGATAGGCCATAACCCCGGTCGGCTTGCTCAGGCTCTGCAAGGAGCCGGGTGCCGCGCCGCCGATCCAGCCCAGCACCGAGCGGGCGAGCTCCGCGCCGGCCAGCCGGAAGTTCTCGTTGACGGCCAGCAATTCCCTGCGGAACAGGTGCAGCAAGTCGGACGACTGCTTGGACACCGCGTCGACGTCCCGGCCGAGCCTGAACCTGGACATTCCTCGACCGCCTTGGTCGTAGCGAAGAAGTGCCAGCGCAGTCCACTGCCGGATTGCCTTCAAGGAGACAACCGGCAGTGGTCTGCGAGTCGGAGAGAAACACTCTCGAAACAAAACCGCCGGATGAGCCATCCGGCGGCCGTATTTTCGTTTATGACAGCTTAAAGCTCGAAATGTCCGCACACGGCGCGTGGCCGAACTATTGCGCCTCGACAGATCCCTTGCGGGCAGCTTCGTCGATCACGTCAGCGACGACCTTTGGCTGAGTCATAAAGACCGCATGGCTTGCCGCGACCTCCGTGATTGTCGCCCCGATGCGCTTCGCCATCGCTTGCAACATACGCTGATCGAAGGCTTTGTCGTCGGTAGCAATCACTGCCCAGCTCGGCTTGCTTCGCCAGGCGGCATGCTCGAGCCTGGTTGCGAAGGCGGACATGTTTATCGGCACCTGAGAGTCCCGCATGAAAGCGGCATCCGCGTCCGTCGTGTCGTTAGCGAAGCCAATCTTGAACCGGTCGGGAGAAACGAAGCCGAAGCCGTCCGCGGTAGTTTCGATGACGAATTCAGGCGGGGTCTGATAACCTTCGTACTGCTGCGCAGTCGTCTCTCCGGCATCTGGCGACAACGCCGATACGTAAACCAGGCCTGTGACGTTTGAGTGGGTACCTGCTTCCGTTATCACGGTGCCGCCCCAGGAATGTCCCACAAGGACCGCAGGTCCATCCTGACGGTCAAGAATGCGTTTGGTTGCGGCAACGTCGTCCGCAAGCGAGGTAAGCGGGTTCTGGACGATCGACACACGGTAGCCGCGGGCGGTCAGTTCGTCATAGACGCCGCGCCAACCCGATCCATCAGCGAACGCGCCGTGCACCAGCACCACGTTCCGGACGGTCTGGTTGTCGGGAATTATCTCGGCAGAGTGAGTGGCCGTGGCTGCGGCAATTCCTGCGACGGCGGCGGTTGCGGCCAGAAGGTTGGTCGTCCTGGAAGTCATGCTGATCTCCTCTTACTGATCCGATAACAATTATCGCGATATTCTTTTTTGGGATCGGGTAGGCTATATCGGGTCCAAGGAGAGCCACCCATGCCGCCGAAGAAACTCAACAACCCATTGCCGCTCGACGATCAGCTCTGTTACGCGATCTACTCTGCCGGCATGGCGATCCAGAGAGTGTACAAGCCACTGCTGGACGATTTGGGCCTGACTTATCCCCAATACCTCGTACTCAATGTCCTCTGGCGCGAGGACAAGCTGACCGTTGGCGGCATCGCCGAAAGGCTAGCGCTGGAGTCGAGCACTCTGACGCCCTTGCTCAAACGGCTCGAAGCGGCAGGACTTCTGCGCCGGACACGGAATCCCGCGAACGAGAGGCAGGTCGTGGTTGCACTGACTGATAAGGGACGCGAACTCAGATCTCGTGCAGGCTGCCTTGCTGACGCTCTGCTTTCCTCCTCAGGACAAAGCCCAGCGCATCTCAACCAGATCAACCGTGACGTCAGGGAGCTACGTGACGCGATCTATGAACATACGGGCGTCTGGAGGAGCACGGCCTAAGCCGGCAAGCATGGGCCTTTTTTACACTGTAGGCACGGTTCCTCCGTCGATTGTGTCCTCCGCACCCGTGATCGAAGAGGCACGATCGGAAGACAGAAAGGCGACGAGATTGGCGATCTTGGCGGGGCTTGAGGGGCGACCGAGGGGGATTCCGCCGAGGGAGTCCATTATGATGTTCATGCCGCCTCAGCTTGGCGAGAGCGTGAGGTTTTCGGCCTCGTAGGGCGTACGCTGGGGCGCACGGCGCGCCGGCAGTCATTGTGGTCCAGGATCCGCGGGGGAGTTCAGGCAAGTCCGCTTTGGCTTCTGTAGGCCGATATGCGTCTTCCGGCCCTGCCGACGACTTCCAAAGGTCCACGGAGTGCGATCGAAACGTGCTCAGGCTGATGCTCGCCGGATAATCCTGAACCCGATGTCGATGACGTTTTCCGGCTGATCTTCGGCACGGAAGCGCGACAGGATGGCCTCGGCGGCGGCAGCGCCGAGCGCTTCGCGGTCGACGCGTACGGTGGTCAGCGCAGGTTCCACCGCGGCGGCATAGTCTTGGTCTCCGAAGCCGATCACCGCCACGTCGCCCGGTACGGAAAGTCCTCGCGCATGCGCCTCGATCAGAACGCCGTGCGCAAGCAGGTCGGAACTGCAGAATACCACGCCGCCCGAAAAGCCTTCCCGCAGCAGGCGCGAAAGCCCGGCGCGGCCGTTGGCCAGCGTCGCCGGCGCGTCAAAGGCTGCCTTCAGGACCGCGTGACCGCTGCTCCGCTCGAAACGCTCCGAGAACGCCTGCTGGCGCCGGCGCGCCCGCTCGTCGCCGGCCGACACGCAGGCCGCGCGGCGATATCCCGCTTCCACGGCGAAGTCGGCCGCCGCGCGGCCCGCCTCGACATGCGAGAAGCCGACGCAAATGTCGATCGGCGTGGTGCTCATGTCCCAGACCTCGACGACCGGAATGCCCGCCGCCAGCAGCATGCGCCGCGCCTGCGCGGAGTGGCGAATGCCCGTGAGCAGCATCGCGTCGGGCCGGCGCGAAAGGTGGGTGGCGATGAACGCCTCCTCGTCGCCGGGGTCGAAACCCGTCTCCGACAGCAGAATCTGGTAGCCGCGCGCGCGCATGCGTTCGTTGAACGAGGTGATCATCGAGGCGTAGACGATGTTCGAGATCGACGGAACGAGCGCCGAAACCAGCATGCTCCTCTGGGAGGCGAGCGCGCCGGCGAGCGCATTCGGAACGAAGCCGGTGACGCGGATCGCCTCATGGATGCGCCGAAGCGTCTCAGCAGAGACCTTTGAGGGTTCCGAAAGCGCGCGCGAGACCGTGACCTGCGAGACGCCGGCCATACGGCCGACCGTCTGCATGGTCACCGCCCCTGACGAGCGTCTGCGCCTGGCGCGAGTCGACGTCTCCTCCACAACCATGTACGACTTATTTCTTCGGCCGGCCCGAAAGGCAAGCTTCAACCGGCGGCAAGCTTTTCCGCGCGCTGGCGCCGGCCGATGACGACCGAAACTGCGATCGACGCCACGATAAGCAGCCACAGGAAAGCGGCAATCCAGCTCTTGGTGAAGAAAATCGTGAGATCGCCGAACGATTCCAGGCTCTTGACGAAATAGATCTCGGCCGAAGGGCCAAGGATGAAGCCGATGATGAACGGCGCGACCTCCAGCCCCAGCTTGACGCCGATCCAGCCCAGCACGCCGAAGAAGAGCAGCGTCCAGACGTCGAACATGATGCCGTAATTGATCGTGTAGGCGCCGATAACGCACATCATCAGGATGACCGGATAGAGGATCGCCTTCGGGATCGCCACCGCCAGCGAGAACCACCGGATCGCGTAGTACATCATCACAAAGGTGGCGAGGTTTGCGAGCAGCATCGCGAGGATCATCGAATTCCATGTGTCCGGATGCTGCCCGATAAACAGCGGGCCGACCTGGATGCCTTGCAGGGCGAAGGCGCCGATCAGCAGCGCGGTGGTCGAATCGCCCGGTATGCCGAGCGACAGCAGAGGCACCAGCGCCCCTCCGGTCAGCGCGTTGTTGCTCGTCTCCGAGGCAATGACGCCCGCCGGTTCGCCCTTGCCGAACGTCTCGGGATGCGACGAACTCGTCTTCGCCGCCGTGTAGGCGAGGATCGACGCTGCCGACCCGCCGATCCCCGGCAGGATTCCGACGAAGGTGCCGATGCCCGACGAGCGAATAAGATTGAGCGTCTGGCCACGAAATATCGACCACGAGAACTTCGACCTGCCGCCCGACTCCAGTTCCTTGACCGAAGGCCCCTTCGGCATGCCGATCTCGGCCTCCTCCAGCACCGTCGTCAGCCCGAACAGCGCGATCAGCACCGGCAGCAGCGCGAAGCCGCCGTAGAGGATGTCCTCCATGCCGGGCGGGATCAACCGGAAATGGCCGTTGCCGCCGTCGGTCACGTCATAGACCCCGACGAGGCTGACAAAGATGCCCAGGAAGCCCGAGAAGATGCCCAGCAGCATGTCGCTCGACAGCGCGCCCATCACCGTCAGCGCGAACAGGATGATCAGGAATTTCTCGACGTAGGAAAAGCGGATCGCGAAATCGGCCAGCCACGGTGTGAACAGGTAGAGCGCGGCGAGCGAGATCAGGCCGCCGATCAGCGAACCGATGATGGCGATGCGCATCGCCTGCTCGCCCTTGCCCTGACGGGCCATCTGGAAGCCGTCGAACGTGGTCGCGACCGACGACGGCGTGCCGGGTATGCCGATGAGGATCGCCGGCACCACCCCGCCCGAGATGCCGCCGACATAGAGACCGATCAGCAGAGCGAGGCCGTTCTCGAGCCCGAGCGAGTAGGTCAGTGGCAGGCAGACGGCCACCGCCATCGTCGCCGTCAGGCCGGGAATGACGCCGAATACGATGCCGATCGCCGTTCCGCCCGCGATCAGCAGAACGAACAGAGGCGTGACGAAACCGAACAGTTCCATTGGGTTCTCCCGGTCAGGGCAGAGTCAGGAAGAAGACGTGCGCGAACACCCACCACACCAGCAAGGGCGCGGCGACCGCGACGACGGCTAGCACCGTCACGGCGGATTTCGTCCGCTCCTGCAGGTAGAGCAGCCCGGAAAGCGCCACGAACGGGATCGAGCAGACGAGAAAGCCCATGCCGGTATTGGGCCAGAAGTCGCCGACAGGGACCATCAGCAGGAAATAGACCACCGTCAACGCGATCGTCCCGAAGAAGCGCGGCTTGTCCATCGCCGCCAGGGTCTGCGACCAGTACTGGCCGGCGCCGGCGATCGCCTGCCGGCGCGTGATGAGTATGGCTGCCCCCAAGGCAAGCAGTATGGCGCCGATCAGTGTCGGAAACACCAGGTGTGATGTCTGGAAATCGATCGTGACGCGCGTGAAATCGCCCATCGGCCGTGTGCTCCTCCATGCATGTGCAGCGTCCGGCCTGCGTGCAGGCCGGACGCGGTTGAAGACGAAAGGCTGTACCCTAGCCCTTCAGCTTCTCGATGATCGAGGCCACAGTATCCCGCTTGGATGTCAGATGCGCCTTCGCCTCGGCCTGCGGCAGGTAATTGGGGATGAAAAAGGCCTTGGTCTGCCGCTTCTGGATCTCGCCGGCGGCGTAGATTTCCTTCAGCGTGGCGTCAATCTCGGACGCGATGCCTGCGTCCATCTCCTTGTTGAACAGCAGGAAAAACTCCTTGTCGAAGGTAAAATCCTTACTGCCGTCGAGCGTGACGCTGGTCTGGGGGCTGGCGAATTTGAGCATCTCTTCCCGGCTCGTTCCACCCATCCCCGCCTCGGGCGCCTGCGCCAGCGTCTCGGGCCGCGCGGTAATCCAGACGAAGCGCATCGCAGTGCGGTCGTCCTCCGGCAGTTGCGTGAACTGCTCGTTGGCCTGGATCGAACCGTTGATCACGTCGGCCAAATCGTCCCACATAGCCTGGTTCTTGTCGGCCTGCGAGCCGGTGTTGACCGCCACGATGTTGGCTTCCGATCCTGGATTTCGCACCCGAGCAGCATTGCGCATGCCGGTGAAGCCGATCTCCGAGACGCCGCCCGGCTGGATGGCGACGCGAACTTTCTCGCCTTTTGCGGCCGCTGCGAAGATGTCCTCCATCGACTGATAGGGGGACTTCTTGGGGACGAGGAAGCAGTCGCCGGGGTTGATCGCCACCGTCGGCCCGATGGCGAAATCGGCGAAGGCATCAGGGATGCCCGGCACCCCGTAGAGATAGGAAAGATAGATCTGGTCGTGGTGCAGCATGATCGTCGTGCCGCGGGAATCGCGGCCGGTCGCATTCAGCGCCTCATTGGTGCCCACTGGGTCGACGCGAATGTTCACGCCCAGCTTCTGCGCCAGCGCTTCGGCGACGATCGACGAGTTCTGGTAGGTATCGCCGCCCGTCGACGTAGAGCCGATGACCATGCGGATGTTGCGCGGCAGGCTCTGCGCACGCGCGACGAACGGAGTGGCCAGTACGACGGCGGCCCCGGCGCCTGTCGCGAGAAAGGATCTGCGGGTCAGTTTCATGATGTCCTCCCTGGGCCGCGGAACCCGCAGCACGATCTCAGGGTCGCGCGGCGGTCTCCCGCTGCCACACAACCCTCTCCCATGCGCGTCTATGTTAGCGCATACATCTTCATGCACGAAAACGAGTGTTTCTGTCAACCTTACCGGCATTGCGGCACAAATTATATTTCTAGCGGACGTGCCAAATTGACAAACATGAATGTTATCGCATACATCCACCGATCCGCGTGGAGGATGTCATGCCCAACGACAAGCGAAGGACACCGGCGTCGCTGCGGTCGGCGCGCTGGTTTGCGCCGGACGATCTGCGCAGCTTCGGTCATCGGTCGCGCCTGATGCAGCTCGGTTATTCCGAGGAGGATTTTCGCGACAGACCGGTGATCGGGGTTCTCAACACATGGTCCGAGCTGAACTCTTGCCACGCGCATTTTCGCGAACGCGCGCACGACGTGAAGCGCGGTGTGGCCCAGGCCGGCGGCTTCGCCGTGGAATTGCCAGCGCTCTCTGTGGACGAGACGTTCACCAAGCCCACCTCGATGCTCTACCGCAACATGCTGGCGATGGAGACGGAGGAAATGATCCGTTCGCATCCGCTCGACGGCGTGGTGCTGATGGGCGGGTGCGACAAGACCACGCCGGGGCTGGTGATGGGCGCGCTCAGCGCCGGCGTGCCGATGATCTTCCTTCCCGCCGGCCCGATGCTGCGCGGCAATTATGCCGGCAAGACGCTGGGCTCCGGTTCGGATGCCTGGAAATTCTGGGACGAGAGGCGCGCGAGCAAGATTTCGGATGACGAGTGGACGGGTATCCAAAGCGGCATCGCGCGGTCGGCCGGCGTCTGCATGACGATGGGCACGGCCTCGACGATGACGGCGATCACGGAAGCGCTGGGGCTGTCGCTGCCGGGCGCTTCCTCGATACCCGCTGTCGATTCGGACCACCAGCGCATGTCGGCAGCCTGCGGACGGCGCATCGTCGAGATGGTTTGGGACGACCTCACACCCAAAAAAGTCGTCACCGCGGCGGCCGTCAGGAACGCGGCTATCGTGGCGATGGCCACCGGCTGCTCGACGAACGCCGTGGTTCACCTCATCGCGATGGCGCGCCGCGCCGGCGTGCCGCTGACTCTCGACGATCTTGACGCGCTCGGCCGCACCACGCCGCTGATCGCCAACGTTCGCCCCGCCGGCAAGGACTACCTGATGGAGGATTTTTACTACGCCGGCGGCCTCCGTGCGCTGATGGCGCAATTACGCGAGCGGCTCGACCTTTCGACGCTGACGGTCACCGGCAAATCGCTCGGCGAAACGCTCGAGGGCGCGCGGGTATGGAACGACGACGTGATCCGCCCGCTGTCCAACCCAGTCTATTCGGAAGGGTCGCTCGCCGTGCTGCGCGGCAACCTCTGCCCCGATGGCGCCGTCATCAAGCCGGCCGCCTGCGAACCGCGCTTCCATGTCCATGAAGGGCCGGCGCTGGTGTTCGACAGCTATCCGGCGATGAAGGCGGCGGTCGACGACGAAGATCTCGATGTCACGCCGGACCACGTGCTGGTGCTGCGCAATGCCGGCCCGCTGGGCGGACCGGGTTTTCCCGAATGGGGCATGCTACCGATTCCCAAGGCGCTGATCAGAAAGGGACATCGTGACATGCTGCGCATCTCCGATGCGCGGATGTCGGGAACCTCCTACGGGGCGTGCGTGCTTCACGTCGCGCCGGAGGCCTATATCGGCGGGCCGCTTGCGCTGCTGCGGACAGGCGACGTCGTGCGGCTCGATTTGCCGAACCGGCGGCTGGACATGCTGGTGGCGGACGACGAACTGGCGCGCCGCCGGGCCGACTGGTCACCCCCCGCTCCGCATTTCGAACGCGGCTGGGGCTGGATGTTCTCGCGCCATGTGACGCAGGCCGACAAGGGCTGTGATTTCGATTTCCTCGAACGCGATTTCGGCGCTTCGGCCGGCGAACCGGACATTTTCTGAAAGGCCAGGCATGACACTTTCCCTCGATCAGGCGCTGACCGGCATATCGGGCATTCTGGTTACGCCTTACGACGAACACGGCGAGATCGCGCCCGAACGGCTTTCCCCGATCCTCGACCGGGCACTGGACGCCGGCGTGCACATGCCGGTGGTCAACGGCAACACCGGCGAGTTCTATGCGCTGACCACCGATGAGGCGGTGACAATGGCGCGCGAAGTCGTTTCGATGGTAGCTGGCCGCGCGCCGGTGCTCGCGGGCGTTGGGCGGAGCATCCGTGACGCGCAGAAGCTGGCGAAAGTATCCGCCGAAGCCGGAGCCGCTGCGCTGATGGTGCACCAGCCGCCAGACGCATTCGTCGCGCCGCGAGGGCTGGTCGATTACCTGAACGCGGTGGCCGATGCATCGGGCGGCTTGCCCATGATGCTCTATCTGCGCAACGACACGATCGGCACGCGCGCCATCGCCGAGCTTTGCGGCCTTCCAGGCGTGAAGGGGGTGAAATGGGCGACGCCTAATCCGCTTCGCCTGGCGGAAGCGCGGGCTGCCTGCGACCCGTCGATCGTCTGGGTCGGAGGTCTGGCCGAGGTCTGGGCGCCGGTCTTCTATGCCGTTGGCGCACGAGGGTTCACCTCCGGGCTGATAAACGTATGGCCCGAACGGTCGGTCGCGATCCATGCCGCACTCAAGGCCGGCGAATTCGAGAAGGCGAACGCACTTATCGATGGAATGCGAGTCTTCGAGGAAATCCGCGCGGAGGAGATGGGCGGCGCCAACGTGACCGGCGTAAAAGCGGCGCTGATCGCGCAGGGCCTTGGCTGCGGACCGACGCGCCCGCCCTCGGCCTGGCCGCTCACTTCGGCGCAGCAGGCGAGGCTCGACGCCTTTTTAGTCGCGAACCGCCTTGCGGCGGGAAAGCCCAACTGAATTGCGAATTGCCTTCCGCCCACACCGGCGACCGGAGAAACCACGGCGCTTGCAGTGCCAGCACCTGAATTGAGGAAGCGAACATGGACGAGAACCTGCGCGAACAACTGATGGGCGTTTCCGTCGCCACCCTGGCCACAGCGCTGTTCAAGCGCGGCCTGCGCAACCAGGTAATCCAGGGCGTGGGTCCGTTGCAGCGAAAAGGCCGCAACATGGTCGGGCCGGCCTTTACGCTGCGCTACATCCCCGCGCGCGAGGACCGTAACCAACTCACTGAATTCCGCAAGCCGGATCATCCGCAGCGCGTCGCCGTCGAAACCTGCCCGGCGGGCCATGTGCTCGTCATGGATAGCCGCAAGGATCCTCGCGCGGCATCCGCGGGCGACATCCTGGTGACTCGTTTGATGGTGCGCGGGGTCGCCGGCGCCGTTACCGACGGCGGGTTCCGCGACGCCGCGGTGATCGGCGGACTCGATATCCCGGCCTACCATACGCGGCCGTCCAGCCCGACCAATCTCACTCTGCACGAGGCATTGGACCTGAACGTGCCGATCGGTTGCGGTGACGTGGCCGTGTTCCCCGGAGATATCGTGATTGGAGACGACGATAGCGTCATCGTCATTCCCCGGGAAATCGCCGGCGAGGTGGCCGATGAGGCGGCTGAGATGACGATCTACGAGGATTTCGTGGTCGAACAGGTTAAGGCGGGCGTTCCGATAATCGGGCTTTATCCCTGCACGCGAGACGAACACGCCGAACGGTTCAAAACGTGGCGCGCCGAGCGCGGCCGATAGGCATTGCTCGCGCAACCGGAAGGTTGGTCCTCGCCCACTCGGAGTGCCAGCGCCTGATCAATGTGACATCGGAGAACGAAGCCATGATTCACGGTATGAGCTGAACCGAACGCCCGATATCAGCGTTCAACTTCTCACTTCTGTTCGATGCTGATTCCGTAGCGCGGTGGATCTGGTCGGCTGGCAGCGGGTTCAGCTATCGCCAGGGGCCGCGGCACCTCGAACCTGATCCAGGCGCAACGCGATTTCTTCGGCACGCACGGCTTCGAACGCATCGACGGGCCGGGCGCTTTCCATGGCCCTTGGGGGAGCGGAGCGGCAGGTTAGCGCCGCATGTCGGTCGTTTAGGCGATCCGAATTAGCCTGAAACCGGACATTCCTCGACCGCCTTGGTCGTAGCGAAGAAGTGCCGGCGCAGTCCACTGCCGGATTGCCCCTCAAGGAGACAACCGGCAGTGGTCTGCGGACGTTGGAGAGAAACACTCTCCAAACAAAACCGCCGGATGAGCCATCCGGCGGCAGACATAGTTGTGCCGCCGAAGTTCAGCCGAATACTTCGGCGCATGCGTTCGAACACTCCGTCCGCCACGGAAAAACCTACCTACACCACCTTCCGTCAGCTGGCGCGCAAGAACTTGTTCGCCGCCGCCTTCAGCGCAGCGGGATCGACTTCCATGCAACGCAACGCACGTGCCGCCACTCCCTGCTCCATCGCGGCGACTATAGCCACGACATGCGCACCCAGCAGTGGCCGGTGATCGTTTCGGTTGGCCGCCAATTCCTTCATCACCTCAGCTCCCGACGGGGCTGCGTCATAAAGGCCTGCGGCTGCCTGAAGCGGTTCTGGGGTCAAACCCCCGGATATGTGCTCCCCGGCGTTCACCCCAACCGAGCGGAGGGCTTCCCGATATTGGGCGCCGACCGCGTCGCGGAAGCCAGCGGCGTCCGCGCCAATTTCGCGGAATGCGAGACGGGCGGTATTGTCGGGAAGATCGATGGCCGCCAGCAGGAAATGTTCGGCTCCGGCCTGTCGCTGCTGGTCCTGTAGAGCGTAGTTTTCCGCACTTTCGCACAGTGTCTTGATGGTGCGGACGTTCGATAGACGGGTTTTGATGCCGCTGAGCATGATCGTCTCCTATGGCGGATTGTCCTGGGCGTTGATGTCGGACAGCCGCTTGTGGGCTGCCTGCTTGGAGATGCCGAGTGCCTGGGCAATCTTCGCCCAGGACCAACCTTGCTTCAGGGCCGCCCTGACCGCTCTACGCTCCAATAGGTCAGCCGCCCGCCGAAGCGCAACGACCGCAGCCAAGGCTTCCTCCGGCTCGTCAGGTGTGGGCAGTTGGCGGACATCGATCATGTGTCAACATTAGTTGACGAAATCGACCCGTGTCAACATATGTTGACGGGAACGATGCGTTCGGGCCGGTTTGCAGAGAACCCGGAGCAAGTCGAGAGCGGCCACCAGGCATGCCATCTGTGACTTCTGGTTTTGGGAAAAATCCGGTGCTTGAAAAAAAGATCAGTCGGGAGGGCGATAGGCCAGAACCCCGGTCGGCTTGCTCAGGCTCTGCAAGGAACCAGGTGTTGCGCCGCCGATCCAGCCCAACACTGAGCGGGCGAGCTCGGCGCCGGCCAGCCGGAAGTTCTCGTTGACCACCAGCAATTCCCTGCGGAACAGGTGCAGCAGGTCGGACGACTGCTTGGACACCACGTCGACGTCCCGGCCGAGCTTGAGCCCGGCGTCCTCGATGCCGGCGACGATGGCGAGTGTCGCGGCAGCGGCACTGCTGACGAAACCGTCTGGCCTGACGTCGCGGCGCATCAGCTGCGCGGTCCTCATCCTGATCTGCTCGATCGAATGGTCGACCGAAACGGTGTTGAACGGGATCTCGCTGGCGCCGACCTCGCTCAGCGCATCGGTGAAGCCGTTCAGCGTATGACTGTGGTAGGTCAGCTCGACTGGAGGTGCCAGCAGAGCCAGCCTGCGGCGGCCGATGCCGGCCAGGTGGCGCACAGCCTCCGTCGCGAACGCGTAATTGTCGAAGTCATGATAGGGATGGATCAGCCCCATGTCGGTGCGGCCATGCGTGGCGAAGGGAATGCCACGCTCGAGCATGTAACGGGCCCTGGGATCATCCGGCTGGGTGCGCGAGATGATGACGCCGTCGGCGGAGCCGGTCTCCAAGAGATAACGTATCGGGTCCAGGGGATCCTGAAAGCGTGAATAGGGCGTGACGATCAGGTGATAGGGTGTGTCGGCGATGACTTCCGAGACGCCGTAGATGATGTCCGAGACAAAGCTCATGATCTCGCGCTCGGTGTTGAGCACGAGGCTGATGACGTTGGTCTTGCCGGTCCGCAGCCGCACACCGGCGCGGTTCGGCCGGTAACCGATCTGCTTGGCGACGAGCTGGACGCGCCGCCTGGTTTCGGCGCCGATCTCGGGCGCGTCCTTCAGCGCCCGCGACACGGTGGTGACGCCCAGCCCGGTCATGAAGGCAAGCGTCTTCAATGTCGGCCTGCCCGAGCCCTCGTCGTCCTTTTCCGTCTGGTCTCTGTCCATTCATCCCGCCCATTAGGCGCATAGCAGTTGCCGTGCAGGTCGGCAATCGGCGATGAACACCCTATATACTGAAACGTTACAGATTGTCACTTGCCATCGCGCAGCGGCCAGTAAAAGCTAACCTGGATGAGCGGCGCTCCGTTCGACACAAAGTCGGTGGGCGTCGGCAAGGGACTTGCCCGCTAGCAAGGTTTTGCCGAATTTCACGCATTGCAGCATCATTTTCGCATTGCAGCCTGGCTTGCTGCGGTGCAGTAGGCGGACATTGCGCGGCGGGTTTGTTCGCGGCTCGAAAAAATGCCGAGTTGCTCCTGTTCGGGGGTTGCGCGCCTCCAACAATTGCCGTATCGAAAATCTGTAACGTTTCAGATTCTGGGAGGAGCCGAAATGCGATACCAAATCATGACCGCTGCGTTGGCGGTGACAACCGCGCTCGCCGCCCCGGCGGCAGCGACCGATCTGGAAGTCACCCATTGGTGGACTTCAGGCGGCGAGGCGGCGGCGGTCGCCGAATTCGCCAAGGCGTTCGACGCGACAGGCAATCATTGGGTCGACGGCGCCATCGCCGGCTCCGGCGGCACGGCGCGGCCGATCATGATCAGCCGCATCACTGGCGGCGACCCGATGGGCGCCACCCAGTTCAACCACGGAAGGCAAGCGGAAGAATTGGTGCAGGCCGGTCTGATGCGCGATTTGACCGAGCTCGCCACCAGGGACAAGTGGGCGGAAATCGTCCAGCCGAAGAGCCTGCTCGACGGCTGCACCCTCGACGGCAAGATCTATTGCGTGCCGGTCAACATTCACTCCTGGCAGTGGCTGTGGCTGTCGAACGCGGCCTTCGAAAAGGCCGGTGTGCCGGTGCCGAAGAATTGGAATGAATATGTCGCGGCCGCCCCCGCGCTGGAGAAGGCAGGCATCATACCGCTGGCGGTCGGCGGGCAGCCCTGGCAATCCTCGGGCGCCTTCGACGTGCTGCTTACGGCGGTCGGCGGCACAGACGCTTTCTTGAAGGTCTATCGCGACAAGGATGCCGAATTCGCCGCCGGGCCCGAAGTCGCGAAGGTATTCAAGGCCGCGGACGATGCCCGCAAGATGGCGAAGAACACCAATGTGCAGGACTGGAACCAGGCCACCAATCTCGTCATCTCCGGCAAGGCCGGCGGCCAGATCATGGGCGATTGGGCGCAGGGCGAGTTCCAGGTTGCCGGGCAGACCGCCGGCAAGGACTATACGTGTCTTCCCGGCCTTGGCCTGAACGAGGTCATTGCCACCGGCGGCGACGCCTTCTACTTCCCGCTGCTGCAGGACGCAGAAAAGTCCAAGGCGCAGGAAGCGCTGGCCGAAACGCTGCTCGATCCCAAGACGCAGGTCGCCTTCAACCTCAAGAAGGGCTCGCTGCCGGTGCGCGGCGATATCGACCTCAAGGCGGCGAACGACTGCATGAAGAAAGGGCTCGACATCCTGGCCAAGGGCAGCGTCATGCCCTGGACGGACCAGCTGCTGTCGCAAGACACCCAAAAGCAGAAGGAGGACCTTTTCTCCGAGTTCTTCGCCAAGCCGGACATGACCGTGGAAGAGGCGCAAAAGCGCTTCGCCGACATCGTCGCCTCAGCGGACTGACGATCGACGAACCGCTCGCTCCCGGCCCACGACCGCGGGGCCGGGAGCTCCGGGTCAAGTCTTGACCCTTGGCCCTGACCCTTCGGCCTTACCCGATCCAGCCCGGCTGTGCAGATGAGCAAGAGCGAACGCCCCAACCAACTCTTCCGCAACCTTAATGCCAAGGTCGCCTCTATTCCGATGGTCCTCACCGCACTGGTGATCTTCGTTGGCGGCAGCGCGTGGACGGTGCTCTATTCCTTCACCAATTCAAAACTGCTGCCGCGGCTGAACTTCGTCGGGCTCGACCAGTATTATCGGCTGTGGTCGACGCCGCGCTGGCTGGTCTCGATCGAGAACCTGCTGGTCTACGGCGTGCTGTCGCTGGTGTTCTCTCTGGTCATCGGCTTCATACTGGCGGCGCTGCTCGATCAGAAGATCCGCTTCGAGGACACGTTCCGCACCATCTTCCTCTACCCGTTCGCGCTCTCCTTCATCGTCACCGGTCTGGTCTGGCAGTGGCTGCTCAACCCGGAGTTCGGAATCCAGGGGGTGGTGCGCGGCCTCGGCTGGGAAAGCTTCAGCTTCGATCCGCTCTACAATTCCGACATCGTCATCTACGGCATCTTGATCGCCGCGCTCTGGCAAGGCACCGGGCTGATCATGTGCCTGATGCTGGCGGGCCTGCGCGGCATCGACGAGGATATCTGGAAGGCCGCGCGGGTGGATGGGATACCCACCCTGAAGACCTATCTGTTCATCATCATCCCGATGATGCGACCGGTCTTCATCACCGCGCTGGTCATCATCGCTGCCGGCATCGTCAAGGTCTATGACCTGGTTGTCGCACAAACCAGCGGCGGTCCCGGCATCGCCTCCGAAGTGCCGGCCAAATATGTCTATGACTACATGTTCTTCGCCCAGAACCTCGGCCAGGGTTTTGCTGCCTCGACCATGATGCTGCTGTCGGTGGTGGTCGTCATCGTTCCCTGGGCCTATCTCGAATTCGGAGGCAAGAAGCGTGGCTGACCTTGCCGTTCCCCTGCCTGCCGGTACGGGCTCTATCGGGCTTGAGGCATCCGGGCCGCGAGGGCCGAAGCCGCGGCATGTGTTCTCGCGCCGCAACATCTTCCTCTACGGCACGCTGATCGTGGTGGCGCTGTATTATCTGCTGCCGCTCTACGTGATGGTGGTGACATCGCTCAAGGGCATGCCGGAGATACGCCTCGGCAACATCTTCTCGCCGCCGCTGGAGATCACCTTCGAGCCTTGGGTGAAGGCCTGGTCCAGCGCCTGCACCGGCCTCAACTGCGACGGGCTCTCGCGCGGCTTCTGGAATTCGGTGCGCATCACCGTTCCGTCGGTCATCCTGTCGATCGCCATCGCTTCGGTGAACGGCTACGCGCTTGCCAACTGGCGCTTCAAGGGCGCCGATACTTTCTTCGTCATCCTGATCGTCGGCGCCTTCATCCCCTATCAGGTGATGATCTATCCGATCGTCATCATCCTGCGCGAGATCGGCCTCTATGGCAGCCTAAGCGGCCTGGTGATCGTCCATTCCATTTTCGGCATGCCGATCCTGACGCTGTTGTTCCGCAACTATTTCACTTCCATGCCGGAGGAACTGTTCCGGGCGGCACGCGTCGACGGCGCCGGCTTCTGGGGCATCTATTTCCGGATCATGCTGCCGATGTCGCTGCCGATCTTCGTCGTCGCCATCATCCTGCAGGTGACCGGCATTTGGAACGACTTCCTGTTCGGCGTCGTCTACACCCGCCCCGACACCTATCCGATGACGGTGCAGCTCAACAACATCGTCAACTCGGTGCAAGGCGTGAAGGAATACAACGTCAACATGGCCGCCACCATCCTGACCGGCCTGGTTCCGCTCGTCGTCTATTTCGTTTCGGGCAAGCTTTTCGTGCGTGGCATCGCCGCCGGCGCGGTGAAAGGATGATGATGACAAGACTCGAAAATCCCAGCGTTTCGATCCAGGACCTGTCGCTGAATTTCGGCGCAATTTCGGTGCTGGAAACCCTCAACATCGATGTCGCCGAGGGCGAGTTCATCGTGCTGCTCGGGCCGTCCGGCTGCGGCAAGTCGACCTTGCTCAACTGCATCGCCGGCCTGCTCGACGTTTCGGACGGCCGCATCTTCATCAAGGGCAAGAACGTCACCTGGGAGGAGCCCAAGGACCGTGGCATCGGCATGGTGTTCCAGTCCTATGCGCTCTACCCGCAGATGACGGTGGAGAAGAACCTGTCGTTCGGGCTGCGCGTTGCCGGCATTCCCAGGGACGAGATCGCTAGGCGCATCGCTCGGGCCGCCGAGATCCTGCAGATCGAGCCATTGCTGCAGCGCAAGCCGTCGGCGCTTTCGGGCGGCCAGCGCCAGCGTGTGGCGATCGGGCGGGCGCTGGTGCGCGACGTCGACGTCTTCCTGTTCGATGAGCCGCTCTCCAATCTCGACGCCAAGCTGCGCGCCGAATTGCGTGTCGAAATCAAACTGCTGCACAGCAAGCTGCAGAACACCATGATCTATGTCACCCACGACCAGATCGAGGCGATGACGCTGGCCGACCGCATCGCGGTGATGAAGGGCGGCGTCATCCAGCAGCTCGACGCACCGCAGACCATCTACAATCGCCCGGTCAACCGTTTCGTCGCCGGCTTCCTCGGCTCGCCGGCGATGAATTTCCTCGACGGCAGGCTGGAGAAGGACGATGGCAACTGGCACTTCGTCGCCGAGGAGGTGCGGATCCCGCTTGCCACCTACGCTTTCGAAAAGAAGCCCGTGCCGGGAGCGGCGGTGTTCGGTATCCGGCCCGAGCATGTCGCGTTCAACAGCGGCTCCGGATGGCCGTTCACAGCCACGTCAAATGTCGTGGTCGTCGAACCCATGGGTTCCGACACGCTGGTCTGGCTGAAGCTCGCAAATCAGAATTTCACCGTGCGGGTGACATCTGAGCGCACGCCAAACAACGCCGACACCGTGAGCATCGGTTTTGACCCGATGCGCGCTTCGCTGTTCGACGCTGCAACCGGCAACCGCCTGTAACACCCCGAGAATTTCACCCTCAAGCACATCCATCCCCAGAGAACGGACAGAGACGATGAATTGGTCATTCCAACTTTACAGCGCCCGCAACTTCCAGCCTTGGGCAGGGGTGCTCAAGTTGCTCGGCGAGCTTGGCTACGCGCAAGTCGAGGGGTTCGGCGGCGTCTATGACGATCCCGGGGCATTTCGCGCCGAACTCGACAAGAACGGCCTCGCCATGCCGACCGGCCATTTCTCGATCGATGCGCTCGAGAACGATTTCGACGGCGTGCGCAAAATCGCCGACGCGCTCGGCATCACGCTGCTCATCTGCCCCTATCTGGTCGCCGAGAGCAGGCCGACCGATGCCGCCGGCTGGCGCGGCTTCGGCGCACGCCTGGCCAAGGTCGGCGAGACGGCTGAAAAGGCCGGCTACGGCTTTGCCTGGCACAACCATGATTTCGAGTTCAAGAAGCTTGCCGACGGTTCGGTGCCGCAGGACCACATCCTGGCGGCAGCGCCCGACATCGGCTGGGAGATGGACGTCGCCTGGGTGGTGCGCGGCGGCGACGATCCGCTGCCCTGGATCGAGAAGCATGGCAAACGCATCGCCGCCGTCCATGTCAAGGACATCGCCAAGCCCGGCGAGGGCCTCGACGAGGACGGCTGGTCGGATGTCGGCCACGGCACGATCGACTGGGCCGGTCTGATCCAGGCGCTGCGCGCCAAAAGCGCCGCCAAATACTACGTCATGGAACACGACAACCCCAACGACATCGAGCGCTTCGCCCGCCGCTCGATCGCAGCCGCCAAGACCTATTAGGAGCAAACCAGCATGGCAAAAAAACTTGGGGTCGGCGTCATCGGCTGCGGCAACATTTCGAAGGCGTATTTCTCGTTTGCGCCGCTGTTTCGCGGCATCGAGATGCGCGCCTGCGCGGATATCAACATGGATGCAGCCAAGGCGCGGGCGAAGGAGTTCAAGCTGCGCGCCGAGACAGTCGAAGGGCTGCTCAAGGCCGACGACATCGACATCATCGTCAACCTCACCGTTCCGGCGGTGCACTATGAGGTGTCGAAACAGATCCTCGATGCCGGCAAGCACGTCTATTCGGAAAAGCCGTTCGTGCTGTCGGTCAAGGAAGGGCTGGACCTGAAGAAACTGGCGGAGAAAGACGGACTGCGCATCGGCTCGGCGCCGGACACTTTCCTCGGTGGCGCGCACCAGCTCGTCCGCAACCTCATCGACAGTGGCAAGCTCGGCAAGATCACCAGCGGCACATGCCATGTGATGAGCCATGGGATGGAGCACTGGCACCCCAATCCGGATTTTTTCTTCCAGCCTGGCGCTGGTCCGGTGCTTGATATCGGACCCTATTACATCACCAACCTGATCCAGCTGATCGGGCCGGTGAAGCAGGTGGCGGCCTTCGCTTCGATCCCCTCGACAGAACGCACCATCAGTTCGAAGCCGCGCGCGGGCGAAAAAATCCTGGTCGCGACGCCGACGACCATCCACGGCGTGATGGAGTTCGAGAATGGCGCCGTGGTGACGCTCAATAGCAGCTGGGACGTGTGGAGCCATGGCCATGCGCCGATGGAACTCTACGGCGAATTGGGCACGGTGTTTTTGCCGGATCCGAATTTCTTTGGCGGCGACGTTCGCTTCACCAATGCCGCCAAGCCGGTCAAGAAGCTGCCGAAATGGAAGCATCCGTTCGGCGTGGCCAACCAGATGCATTCGCACGGCATGATGGCCAACTATCGCACCGCCGGTCTCGCCGACATGGCGCTGGCGATTGCGGAAGGCCGGCCGCATCGCTGTTCGATGGACCTGGCGCTGCATGCGGTCGATGTGATGACCGGCATGTTGCGGTCGGGCGCGAGCGGAAAGTTCGTTGCCATGCAGACCACCTGCGAACGGCCTGCGGCACTGGGCGTCAAGGATGCGGAAGGGCTGTTGGCGAAGAAGAATGGGCTCTTGGCGAAGAAGAAGTAACGCAAGCGCTTCAGCGATCCCTCTCCCCACAGGAACGGCGAGAGGCTAAGGGTGAGAGGCAGAGCCGACTCACCCTTTATCGCGGTGGCAACTGCCGGGCTCGCTTTTGATTTGAGGATCTCCCATGCCCTATGTCCCCGCCGAAAACCGTTACGAGAACATGGTCTACAATCGCTGCGGGCGATCCGGCCTGAAATTGCCAGCGATCTCGCTCGGGCTCTGGCACAATTTCGGTGACGACACGCCGCACCGGACCAAGCAGGCGATCGCGCGCAAGGCCTTCGATCTCGGCATCACGCATTTCGACCTCGCCAACAATTACGGCCCGCCGCCCGGTTCGGCGGAGACGGCTTTCGGCGAAATCCTGCGGACGGATTTCTCCTCTTTTCGTGACGAGCTGATCATCTCGACCAAGGCCGGGTATGAGATGTGGGCCGGACCCTATGGCGAGTGGGGCGGGCGCAAATATGTGCTGGCCAGCCTCGATCAGAGCCTGAAGCGGATGGGGCTCGACTATGTCGACATCTTCTATTCGCACCGTTTCGATCCAGAAACGCCGCTGGAAGAAACGATGGGCGCGCTCGATCACGCGGTGCGCTCGGGCAAGGCGCTTTATGCCGGCATCTCCTCCTACAATTCGCAGCGCACGCGCGAGGCCGCCGACATATTGAAGCAGCTCGGCACGCCTTGCATCATCCATCAGCCGAGCTATTCGATGCTCAACCGCTGGGTCGAGGACGACGGTCTGCTCGACACGCTGGAGGGGCTCGGCGTCGGCTCGATCGTGTTCACGCCGCTGGCGCAAGGCATGCTGACCGACAAATATCTCGGCGGCATCCCTGAGGGCAGCCGCGCTAGCCAGGGCAAGTCGCTGCGGCCGGCCTTCATCAACGACAAGACCATCGTCAACATCAAGGCGCTGAACGCCATCGCCGGCCGACGCGGCCAGACGCTGGCGCAGATGGCGCTGGCCTGGGTGCTGCGCAAGGGCCGGGTGACCTCGGCGCTGATCGGCGCCAGCCGGCCGGAACAGGTCGAGGATTGCGTCGGCGCGCTGAAGGCGCTCGATTTCAGCGATGCCGAACTCGCCGAAATCGACACCTACGCGCGCGAGGCCGACATCAATCTGTGGGCCGCCTCCGCCGAGCGCAAGGGTCCGCCACGCAAGTGATTCAGGGCAATCACTTCAGGTTTGCGGCGCCGGCACAGAAACAGTAGCAAAAAGGCCGGTTCGTCGCTATCTGGAGAGAATTGAAGCCGCTTGCATGCGGAAAATGACGAGCAACCGGCGCAAAACGGGTTGGAACAGGATCATGGCGGCAAGGGATGTGCTGACGAAAAACCAGTTGTGCGTGCTCGAGAAACTCGAGGCCGCCAGCGGGCCGCTCAGCGCCTATACATTGCTCGACCAGCTTCGCGATCGGGGTTTTCGCGCCCCGCTGCAGGTCTATCGCGCGCTCGACACGCTGGTGAAGTCCGGCTTCGTGCACCGGCTCGAAAGCCTCAATTCCTTTGTCGCCTGCGCCGAGCCGCACGACCACAGCCATTCGATGACCGCCTTTGCCATCTGCGACACATGCGGGCAGGTGACCGAATTCTCCGACCATGATGTCGGGCACCGGCTCGACGAATGGGTACGCTCGACCGGCTTCGCCGCCAAGAAGGCGGTGATCGAGTTCCGCGGCACCTGTGCCAAATGCCTGGCCGAGGCGGCTTAAGGGCCGGTTGTGCCGTGACCTAGCGGTGGAAGCCGGAGGGACAGCGCCCCCCTCTGTCCTGCCGGACATCTCCCCCACACGGGGGGAGATCGGCCATTATCCCGGCTTTCGCCAATCTCCAACGGAGCAAGATGGTTGCAGCGCCGAAGCTGCCAATCTCCCCCCTCGTGGGGGAGATGTCCGGCAGGACAGAGGGGGGCGCGAAGGATCGCTACAGATTGCAACTGGTCGGCCGCGGACATCCGCATGAGGCGCTAATGCGCCTCTTCCCAATTGTCGGCGGCGCGGGCGTCGACGTGCAGCGGCACCGACATCGACACCGCCGGCATCGCGGCGTTCTCCATGACATGACGCACGACGGGGATCGTCGCCTCGACCTCCGCTTCGGCCGTCTCGAAGACCAGTTCGTCATGCACTTGCAGCAGCATGCGGGCGGACAGCTTCGCCTTTTCCAGCGCTTCGTCCATGCGGATCATGGCGCGGCGGATGATGTCGGCCGCGGTGCCCTGCAGCCGGGCGTTGATCGAGGCGCGCTCGTTGAAGGCACGGACCGACGGGTTTGACGACCGTATCTCCGGGTAGTGGATGCGGCGGCCGAAGATCGTTTCGACATAGCCGTATTCGCGGGCATAGGCCTTGGTCGCGTCGATATAATCGCGGATGCCGGGGAAGCGTTCGAAGTATTTCTTGATGTAGGCGCCGGCCTCTTCGCGCGGGATCGACAGCTGGTTGGCCAGGCCAAAGGCGGAAATGCCGTAGATGATGCCAAAATTGATCGCCTTGGCGCGGCGGCGTACCTCCGAGGGCATGCCCTCGACCGGCACGTTGAACATCTCCGAGGCGGTGATGGCGTGGATGTCGGCGCCGTCGGCAAACGCCTGCTTGAGCTGCGGGATCTCGGCGACATGGGCGAGCACGCGCAGCTCGATCTGGCTGTAGTCGGCGGAAACCAGCTTGTTGCCCTTGTCGGCGATGAACGCCGTCCGGATCTTTCGCCCCTCGACGGTGCGTACCGGAATGTTCTGCAAATTGGGATCGGAGGACGACAGCCGGCCCGTCGTCGTTGCGGCAAGCGCGTATGAGGTGTGGACGCGCTTCGTATCGGGATGGACGAAACCGGGCAGCGCATCGGTATAGGTCGATTTCAATTTGGTCAGCTGGCGCCAGTCGACTATCTTGCGCGGCAGCTCGTGGCCCTCTGCGGCGAGGTCTTCCAGGAGCTGCGCCGAGGTCGACCATTGGCCGGTCTTGGTCTTGGAGCCGCCGGGCAGGCCCATCCTGCCGAACAGGATATCGCCGAGCTGTTTTGGCGAGCCGATATTGATGCGCTCACCGACGAGCTGGTAGATCTCGTCCTCCAGCCGCGCGGCGCCCTGTGCCAATTCGCCGGAGAGCCGCGACAGGATCTGCCGGTCGACGGAGATGCCGCGCTGCTCCATCCTTGCCAGAACCGGCACCAGCGGCCGTTCCAGCCGCTCGTAGACCGAGACGAGGCCCTTGGCGGCAAGCCGCGGCTTCAGCACCCGCCAGAGCCTGAGCGTCACATCGGCGTGCTCCGCGGCATAGGCCGTTGCCTTGTCGATGTCGACCTGGTCGAAGCCGACGAAGCTTCGTCCAGAGCCGGCCAGTTCCTTGAGGGCAATGGTCGAGTGGCCGAGCCACTTTTCCGACAGGGCCGCCATGCTGTGGCCGCCGGACGTGCCTGCGTCGAGCACATAGGAAATCAGCATGGTGTCGTCGAAGGGGGCGATATCGATGCCGTGGCGGCTCATGACGACGAGGTCGTATTTCAGCTCCTGAACGATCTTGAGAACCGACCTGTCCTCCAGCAACGGCTTCAGAATGGCAAGCGCATCACGGATCGGAATCTGGTTTTCGACCACTCCGCCGCCGAGCAGGTCGCCATTGCCGCGTTTGTGGGCGAGCGGCACATAGGCGGCGCGACCGGGCGCAGTGGCTATGGACAGGCCGATCAACTCGGCCTGCATCGGATCGGGTGAATTGGTCTCGGTGTCGAAGCCGACGATGCCGGCGTCCATCGCCACGGCCACCCATGCCTTCAACACTTCAGTGTCGCGGATGGAGACGTAGGCGCTGGTGTCGATCTTGCTGGCGGTGGCGTCCTCGAAGCGAAGCGCCGAGAGAAGCGATGGGGTGTCGCCTTGCTTGGGTTCCACCTTGACGGTGGCCGGCACCGCTTCCCCGGCTTCGTCTGTCACTGTGCCCGCCGCGCTTTCGGCGGCGCCCGGCACGCCAAACCCCATATCGGGACCATGCGCGGTGTCGGCGCGCTCGATAATGACGGGAACGGGTTTGACGTCAGCCGCTTCTGTTCCGGTTGCTTCCGCCACGCGGCGGGTCAGCGAGGAGAATTCCATCGTCTTGAGGAAGCCGATCAGCCTTGGTCCGTCGGGCGGGTGCAACACGAAATCATCGAGCCCGCCGTTCAACGGCACGTCGTTCTTCAGCGTCACCAGTTCACGCGAGATGCGCGCCTTGTCGGCGTTGGCGATGATCGATTCGCGGCGTTTGTCCTGCTTGATCTCGGCGGCGCGGGCGAGCAGCGTATCGAGATCGCCGAACTGTTCCAGCAATTGCGCTGCGGTCTTCGGCCCGATGCCGGGCACGCCCGGCACATTATCGACCGAATCGCCGGTCAGCGCCTGCAGGTCGATCATTTTTTCCGGCGGCACGCCCCATTTCTCGATCACCTCGGGAACGCCGATCTGGCGGTCCTTCATCGGGTCGTACATGGCGACCGAAGGGCCGACCAGCTGCATCAGATCCTTGTCGGAGGAGATGATGGTGGTATCGGCGCCGGCTTCGCAGGCAAGCCGGCAATAGGTGGCGATCAGGTCGTCGGCCTCGTAGCCTTCCGTCTCGAGGCAGGGCAGGTTGAAGGCCCTGGTCGCCTGGCGGATCAGGCCGAACTGCGGGATCAGATCTTCCGGCGGTGCCGAGCGGTTGGCCTTGTATTCGGGGTAGAGATCGTTGCGGAAGGTTTTCGACGAATAGTCGAAGATGACGGCGAAATGCGTCGGCACGATGCCGACATCGGTGTTGCGGGCGTCCTGCGTCAGCTTCCACACCATGTTGCAGAAGCCGAGAACGGCACTGGTCGGCAGCCCATCGGATTTGCGGGTCAGTGGCGGCAGCGCGTGATAGGCACGGAAGATGTAGCCGGAGCCGTCGACAAGGAACAGATGATCGCCTTTTTTCATGGGACGAAGGGATAGCGCGGCGCGGCGTCGTGGTCCATGCCAAAGGCGGCCTCAACCACCGGTTCCGGCAACATCCCTGACACGTCGATCCGATCACGGGTATGTTACGAAAGTGTAATCTTCGTGCCCTTGAATCGCCACGTTCGGAGACACAGATAAACGCCATCGGCATTTTTCGCCGAGGTCCGGAGCAAGGCCCGTCCCCCGCCTATCCCGGACACTTGCGGCAGCCTATCCCCCTCTCCGGGCTGCCGCATCGTTTCGAGTAAAGGCCGCCGTGGTTCCCCCTCCACCACGGCGGCATTTTTTTGCCTTTCGGTGCCCGTGGTCCAACGACCGCCGGCTTTTCGTTTCTGCCTCGCAGCTTTAGGGTTGCCGCTCAGAATCGAAAGGCTTGATAAAATGTCCAGAATTTCTCCCGTCCTCGACCGCCTCGACAAAAATCTCGACGAGAGCCTGGAGCGCCTGTTTGGCCTGCTCAGGATCAAGTCGATCTCCACCGATCCATCCTATGCCGCAGACTGCCGCAAGGCGGCGGAATGGCTGGTGGCTGAGCTCGAGCTGATCGGCTTCGACGCCAGCGTGCGAGACACGCCAGGCCATCCGATGGTGGTGGCGCACCATGACGGGCCGGCAGGCGCGCCGCATGTCCTGTTCTATGGCCATTACGACGTGCAGCCGGTCGACCCGATCGAGCTCTGGGAAAGCGATCCGTTCGCACCTTCGGTAAAGCAGATCGAGCCCGGCCGCCAGGTGATCACGGGACGTGGTTCGGCCGACGACAAGGGGCAGTTGATGACCTTCGTCGAGGCTTGCCGCGCCTGGAAGCAGGTGCATGGCGGGCTGCCGTGCCGCATCACAATTCTGTTCGAGGGCGAGGAGGAGTCCGGCTCGCCATCGCTGAAGCCGTTCCTCGAGGCAAATGCGGCCGAACTCAAGGCCGACTTCGCGCTCGTCTGCGACACCGGCATGTGGGACCGCGATACGCCGTCGATCTGCGTCGCGCTGCGCGGTCTGGTCGGCGAGGAGATCACGGTGAAAGCCGCCGACCGCGACCTGCATTCCGGTCTCTACGGCGGTGCTGCCGCCAATCCGATTCGCATCCTGGCCAGGATCCTGGCCGACATCCACGACAAGGACGGCCGCGTCACCATTCCCGGTTTCTATGACGGTGTCGAGGAAACGCCTTCGCAGATCCTGAAGTCGTGGGAGGCGCTCGGCGAGACCGCTGAGACGTTCCTTGGGCCCGTCGGCCTGTCGATCCCTTCCGGCGAACACGGCCGCTCGGTGCTCGAACTCACCTGGGCGCGGCCGACTGCCGAGTTCAACGGCATTATAGGTGGCTATACCGGCAAAGGGTTCAAGACGGTGATCGCGGCGGAAGCCTCGGCAAAAGTGTCCTTCCGCCTCGTCCACAAGCAGAACCCGGAAAAGATCCGCGCCGCTTTCCAGGCCTTCGTCAGGGAGCGCATCCCGGCCGACTGCTCAGTCGATTTCCACTCGCATGGCGGCTCGCCGGCGATCCAGCTTTCCTACGACTCGCCATTTCTCGCCAAGGCCAAGGACGCGCTGTCCGACGAGTGGCCGAAGCCGGCGGTGACCACGGGAAGCGGCGGCTCGATCCCGGTGGTCGGCGATTTCCAGACTTATCTCGGCATCGAATCCTTGCTTGTCGGTTTCGGGCTCGACGATGACCGCATCCATTCGCCGAACGAGAAATACGAGATGAGTTCCTTCCACAAGGGCCAGCGCTCGTGGGCGCGCATTCTCGACGCGCTGACACGCTGAGAGGGCCAGACTGCAACTTTCTGTTGATTTTTCATCGGATCGCGGCGAGGACGGGATAGAGCGACGCCGCGCCCAGTTGGACGCACGAATGGGCCGCGACCGGAGAAGACGATGAGCGATATCCGCTTCCACAAGAACGACCTGCCCGGGCTCTTGCACTACGACGTCGGGGCGGTCGCGATCGACACGGAGACGCTGGGGCTCAATCCGCATCGCGACCGGCTTTGCGTGGTGCAGATCTCGCCGGGCGACGGTTCCGCCGACGTCATCCAGATCGCGCCCGGCCAGAAGAAGGCGCCAAACCTCGTCAGCCTGCTCAGGAACCGCAGCATAACCAAGCTGTTCCATTTCGGCCGTTTCGATCTCGCCGTCCTCTACAACGCCTTCGGCGTCATGCCAGAGCCGGTGTTTTGCACCAAGATCGCCTCGCGGCTGACCCGAACCTACACCGACCGGCACGGGCTGAAGGACATTTGTTTTGAGCTTCTCGGCGTCAGCCTGTCGAAGGCGCAGCAATCGTCGGACTGGGCGGCGGAGACACTGTCGCCCGAACAACTCGAATACGCAGCCTCCGACGTGCTTTACCTGCACCAGCTGCGCGATGTGCTGACGATGCGGCTGGCGCGCGACAACCGGACCAAGGAGGCCGAGGCCTGCTTCCGCTTCCTGCCGACGCGTGCGAAACTCGACCTGATGGGCTGGGATGAGGCGGACATCTTCGCCCACAGCTAAGTGGAACCAGGCGTTCGCCTCGACGTTCTATCGATCGATGGAGGGGATGAAATGGCTGCCAGAAAACCAATCGAAACAGCACCCAGGGATGGCTCCAAGGTCACCGTCTACTGGAAGGACAGCGACGGGGTGATGAACGAATCCATCGCGCAGTACAGGTCGCTCGACCGGCTGAAAGCGGCCGGCGGCGACTGGGACGAGAACGACACCGGCTGGTGGGCCTATACAGACGGTCATACGCAAAGAAAGATCGAGCCGATCAGCTGGCGGCCTGCATCCGGGGATGACGACGGCGAATGACGCCGCTGGCGGGGCCGGCTTCTTTCCAATAGGTTGGACCTGTTGCAATCGGAGGTCGATTCGGAGCTTTCCGCTCCGCGACCATTCGCTCGGGAGGGATCTGCAATGGGTACTGAGAGCCTGCTTGTCTTCATCATCATCGGCGCCATCGCCGGCTGGCTCGCCGGCTTGATCGTCAAGGGTTTCGGCCTCGGCCTGATCGGCAATATCGTCGTCGGCATCGTCGGCGCCTTGATAGCCGGCTTGCTCTTCCCAAGGCTGGGATTCGCCATAGGCGGTGGCATACTTGCCTCCATTATCCACGCCACGATCGGCGCGGTGATCCTGCTCGTGCTGATCAAGCTGGTGAAGCAGGCCTGATCCTGCGAAGCACATCAAGGCGCGCCATGAAACAGAACATGCTCTATCTCGTCATCGGCGCGCTCGTCGTCGTGGTCATCGCGCTCGGCATCTATGTCTATCGCGAGCAAACCAGGCCGGAGGGCGTGGAACTCAAGATCGACGACAAAGGCATTTCGATCCAGCAGAACTGAGCGGCGTTGGGGTGGCACGGCAGAGGTGCCGATGATCTAACCCTATCAGGCCGAAAATTGACGATAAGGCAGGGGCCGCTCCATCCTTCGATGCACCCGGATAGAAGCCAAGCCGGATATGGAATGAGAGTGACGTATCGACACATTCGCGGTATGATCTTGGTACAGGGAGTTTGGGGCCAACCCACCTACTATTAGGAGGTTGCCATGAGGCACCAAACACTGGACCAACTGCATACGGTGGCAAAGGTACACAGAGACCCAACACCTCCTGCAATGGACCGAACCCAGCGTCTCGAACGTTGGTCAAAACTTCTTGAACGGCAGCCCAACCGACTCCTCACCGCACTTATCGGGACCGAATATCGTTCGTCACCCGAGCGCGACATTATGCGTGGCGAAGGCTCGCCAATATCGGTTGCCTTCGAGGATTCGGTCCTGCGCGATGAGGGGCTGAAAGACGATACTTATGGCGAAGCAAAGCGTTTCTTCGAATTGACCGACGATGAGCTCCACGAAATTGTCTGCTACTGCCATGTGGGCGAGACGATGCAATCATCCTGGGCAGCGCTTTCCGTTCGTGCTGCGATTGGCTAACGCATGATCCCCAGTACGCGTAACTTTGGTAACAAGGTCATGCGTAGATTCAATGGGTTAGAGCGCGATCGAACGCACTTTACCGATCGCGCTCTAATGACGAGCATAGATTGCGGCTACCTTGCTATTGGCGGTCCGCGCCGAACGACTGCGGCTGGGCAGTTGATGCCGAAATGCGAGAACGCTCCGCCGTCTCGCGATAGACGCCATTGTTGCCGACCGCCAGGAGCAAGGAACGGAGCGGTGACGTGCCGTAACGCATTGAACTAACTTTGAACCATTTAACCCGCCCTTAAATCGCCGCATCTATTCTTCACCCCGAACGCCATGGAGCGACGTGCGTCCGTTCGGACGCACAGAGTGCGCTCTACGACTTTGAAGCTTCGCATCGGCCCGAAAATTGCGAGTTTCGGGCCGATGCGATAGGCATCGGGACAGACAGCACAGCGCATGGCGAACCGCAGAGACAGCCGCATCGAACCGAGCTTCGAGGGACCGCCACGGGCGAAATCCTCGGCCGGTTTTTCGGTGAGCGAGGAGGATCGCGTCGTGCCGAGCAACCGCAAGACCTCTGCAAAGCGCCAATCGGCCAAGACAAAATCGTCGCGTCGAGGACGCGGCAAAAGCCGGCGCGGCCTGTTCGGCGTGCTCGGCCGGTTGGCCTACTGGTGCTTCGTTCTGGCCATCTGGGGCGGCATCGCCACCGCCGGCATCGTTGTCTATTACGGTGCGAAAATGCCGGCGGCCACCACCTGGGCCATTCCCGACCGCGCACCCAATATCAGGATCGTCTCCGTCGACGGAAAGCTGCTTGCCAATCGCGGCATGAGCGGCGGCGAAGCCGTCGGCCTGCATGAAATGTCGACCTATATTCCCGAAGCCGTCATCGCCATCGAAGATCGCCGCTTCTATTCGCATTTGGGCATCGACCCGATCGGTCTGTCCAGAGCCATGGTGGCCAACGTTCTCGGCGGGCGTTTTTCGCAGGGCGGCTCGACGCTGACCCAGCAATTGGCGAAAAACCTGTTCCTGACACCCGATCGCACGCTGGAACGCAAGGTGCAGGAAGTGCTTCTGGCGCTGTGGCTCGAGCACAAGCACACCAAGGACCAGATCCTCGAAATGTATCTCAACCGGGTCTATTTCGGCTCCGGCGCCTATGGTGTCGAAGCGGCCTCGCGCCGCTATTTCGGCAAGAGCGCGCGCGACGTCACGTTGCCGGAGGCCGCGCTCCTCGCCGGCCTGTTGAAAGCGCCGTCGCGACTGTCTCCGGCGCGTGACCCGAAGGCCGCCGAGCAGCGCTCGCAGCTTGTTCTCGCCGCCATGCGGGACGAAGGCAAGATCAGCGCCAAGGAACTGACCACGGCGATGAGCGCGCCGGCGTCGCGGGTGGCATCCTACTGGACGGGCTCGGAAAACTATGTCGCCGACACCATCGTGGAAGAACTGCCCGACCTGATCGGCGACGTGCGCGGCGACATCATCGTCGACACCACCGTCGACCTCACGCTGCAGAAGCTCGCTGAACAATCGATCCGCCGGCTGATCGACGGGAGCGGCAAAAAGCTCAATGCCAGCCAGGGCGTGCTGGTGTCGATAGACAATTCCGGCGCGGTCCGTGCCATGGTCGGCGGCTATGATTATTCGACCAGCCAGTTCGACCGCGCCTCGGAGGCGCGCCGCCAGCCGGGCTCGGCGTTCAAGCCCTTTGTTTACATGGCGGCGCTGGAGGCCGGCCGTACGCCCGACAGCGTGCGCAATGACGCGCCGATCAGAATAGGCAAATGGACGCCAACCAATTACGGCGGCAAGTATTTCGGCAAGGTGACGCTGGCGACGGCGCTGGCGAAATCGCTGAACTCGGTGGCCGCCCAACTGACGATGGAAGTCGGACCTGACGCCGTCGTCGAGGCGGCGCATCGCATGGGCATCCAGTCCGACCTCACGGCCAACACCTCGATCGCGCTCGGCACCTCTGAAGTGACGCCGCTTGAATTGACGTCGGCCTATGTCCCCTTCGCCAATGGCGGCCACCGGCCGGACGTCCATTTTATCCGCCGCGTGACGACAGCCGGCGGCAAGGTGCTCTACGACAACAATGGCGGCGGCGCCCCGCGCGTCGTCAAGCCCGAGATCGTCGGTATGATGAACTCGATGATGACCGGCACTGTCGAAATCGGCACTGCCAGGAAGGCGGCCTTTGCCTGGCCGGCCGCCGGCAAGACCGGCACCAGCCAGAATTCGCGCGACGCCTGGTTCATCGGCTATACAGCCAATCTCACCACCGGCGTCTGGTTCGGCAATGACGATGGCAGTCCGATGAAGAAGGTCACCGGCGGCGCGCTGCCGGCGCAGGCCTGGCATGAATTCATGGTCGCCGCGCATGAAGGCGTGCCGGTGCGGCCGCTGCCTGGAACATGGAGGTCGACGCCTGCGGATACGATCGTGCAGGACGAAATACCGTCCAACACGCCGCAACCGGCGCCGGTGCCGTCCGCTTCGGTCAGCCAATCCGCGCCGTCCGCCCAAAAAGCGTCATCGCCTCGCGCTGTGCGTCCAGCCGAAACGGTCGATGGCGGCGGCTTCGGCATGCCGGGCGGTGACAGCACCACCGCATCGATCAAGCGCCCGGTGCCGCCCGGCGATGTCGGCGGCCCGGTCAAGAAGCGGCAGACCTCGATCCTCGACATCCTCACCGGCGGCTGACCCCTCGTCATCGCTGCCGTGTTCCGCTACATCTCCGGGTTAAAAGTGCTAGAGCGTACTTTGTGCGTCCAAAGGGACGCACGTCGCCCTAGAGAGATCGCGAATGGCTGAGACCGACACCAGAAAGACCATCGTGCTGACCGGCGCCAGCCGCGGCATCGGCCATGCCACGGTCAAGCGCTTTTCGCGCGAAGGCTGGCGCGTCATCACCTGCTCGCGCCAGGCCTTTGCCGAAGACTGCCCGTGGCCGGCCGGTCCGGAAGACCACATCAAGGTCGATCTCGCCGACCAGGAGGATGTCGGCATCGCGATCTCGGAAATCCGCCATCGGCTGGAATCGCATGGCGGTCAGCTTCATGCGCTGGTCAACAATGCCGGCATCTCGCCGAAGCTCAAGGACGGCAACAGCCGCATGAATTCGATCGACACGCCGATGCACGTCTGGCGCGACGTGTTCCAGGTCAATTTCTTCGCACCGATCATGCTGGCGCGGGGATTGTTTAGGGAATTGGCGTCGGCCAAAGGCTCGATCGTCAACGTCACCTCGATCGCCGGCACCCGGGTGCACCCCTTCGCCGGCACCGCCTATGCGACGTCGAAGGCCGCGCTCGGCTCGCTGACGCGCGAAATGGCGCATGATTTCGGCCCGCACGGCATCCGCGTCAACGCCATCGCACCCGGCGAGATCGACACGGCGATCCTGTCGCCGGGCACGGAAAAGATCGTCGAGACGATTCCGCTGCGACGGCTGGGCACCACGGCCGAAGTCGCCGACATCATCTTCTTCCTGTGCTCGCAGCAGGCGTCTTATGTGACGGGCTCCGAAATCCACATCAATGGCGGCCAGCACGTGTGAATGGTGTTTCGCCCCACTCTCTGTCCGTGAGGTAACCCGGCATCGCCATCAAAAACAGTGAAGCGATTCATGCGACGCGCTTAAGTTCGTTCTTTCGTATACCGGTATCCAAACCTCGGCGCACTTTTGGGCGCCATGTATCAAGCCGGGCAGTTGACGGAATTGATTGAAAGTGGTCGCCGCGATCAGGCCGCCTGCAGCAGGTTCTCGATGTCGACGATGGTGTGGTTGGTCAACGTCTTCGGAATTTCCACTGTGATTTTCTCGGCGACTTCCTTGTGCAGTTTTCGGCGCATGTCGCCTAGCACCTGCGGCGGTGCGATCAGCACCATCTCCTTGAAGGCGCCGCGATGCGCGAGCTTGTACAGCCGCTCGGCAATTTCGTCGGCGAAACGCTCCTTGCCGAGGCGATGCCAGTCAGTGTCCTCGACTGCGCTGCGGTGGACGGATGGGCCATCGCTGTAGCGGCCAGGGCGGTCCGAACCTTGCTCTCGCGTCGCCGGATTTTCCTGTTCCATCTCCTGCACGACCTGAAGGTCGGGATATTGGGTGTCGCCGCGGTTCTCGAGGAACAGTGCCTTCTCGCCGTCGGCGACCACGACCCACAGTCCGCGTTTCAGCTTGAGGTTGTTCACCGGAGCGCTCCTTTTTCTGTTTTTCATGGTTTTCCAGGCCCGTCTCTGGAGCCATTGCCGCAGCTGGACAGCCAGGCTCGGATTCGCACAGACAAACGCGCGCCGAGGCAGGAATGTTCCGGTGACGACAAGCACGGCGAGCAAGCCAACCAACGGGGATGACGGTGCTCAGCGCATGTCGGCTTTAATCTATTAGATTGGTAGAATTTAGAAAAAAGTGTTTTGTAATATATCTCGCTTGTCGCTAGAACGGCCGCAGATCAAGGCTCGCAACAGCGGCTTGGATCCGCTCCACTCGTGGGTGTGGAATTTTTTTCTCCTGCCTCTGGTGCTTGCGGAAAAGCGATTGCTTCGCACGAAGCGATGCGCGAGTGCGTTCCTTCTGTTTTTTCGCGCCCGCGCGTAAAACCGACAGCGTATTCAGGATTCCGCTCGTATGCCGCAGGCCCCCGCCAAGCTCAACGCCTTTCCCGTCTTTATGCGGGTCGCTGGCGAAGCTGTGGCCATCGTCGGCGGCGGCGAGGAGGCTCTGGCCAAGGCGCGGCTGATCGGCCAGTCGAGCGCCGTCTTGCGCATCATAGCCGATGCCCCCGAGCATGATTTGCTGGCCTTCATCGCCGCGAATGGCGCCGTCCACATCGCTGCCGCCTATGAGGCCGCGCATCTCGAAGGCGCGGTGATGGTGTTTGCTGCCAGCGGCAACGAGGCGCTTGACCGCCGCGTTGCCGAGGATGCGCGCCGGCTGGGCATTCCGGTCAATGCCGTCGACCGGCCGGAGCTGTGCGATTTCTTCACCCCGGCGCTGGTCAACCGCGCGCCGGTCGCCATTGCCATCGGCACGGAAGGGGCCGGACCGGTGCTTGCCCAGATGCTGCGCAGCCGCATCGACCGCATGCTGTCGCCGTCGCTCGGGCCGCTTGCTTCGCTTGCTGCCTCGTTGCGCGGCACTGTTGAGAGATTGCTGCCGAAAGGCAATGCCCGCCGCCGCTTCTGGAGCGAGTTTTTCGGCGGCGCGCCGGCCCGCGCCATGGAGGCTGGCCAGCTTTCGCAGGCGCACGGTGCCGCCGTCGACCTGTTGCTTTCGAACGCGCCGGCATCGGGTCACATTGCCCTGGTTGGCGCGGGTCCCGGCGCCGAAGACCTGCTGACGCTGCGCGCCCACCGGCTGCTGATGGAAGCCGATGTCATCGTCCATGATGCGCTGGTGCTGGAGGCGATCGTCGCCATGGGCCGTCGCGACGCCGAGCGTCTGCCGGTAGGCAAACGCAAGGGCTGCCACACCAAGAGCCAAGCCGAGATCAATGCGCTGCTGATCGAGCTCGGCCGCGACGGCAAGCGCGTCGTGCGGCTGAAATCCGGCGATCCGCTGGTGTTCGGCCGGGCGGGCGAGGAAATGGCAGCGCTGCGCGATGCCGGCATCGCCTATGAGGTGGTTCCGGGCGTCACCGCGGCCTTCGCCGCCGCCGCCGATTTCGAGCTGCCGCTGACGCTGCGCGGCGTGTCGTCGTCGATGGTGTTCACCACCGGCCACGACCTCAAGGGAAATTCGCTGCCCGACTGGGCAAAGCTCGCCATTTCCGGCGCCACGGTCGCCGTCTATATGGGCCGCTCGGTCGCGGCCGAGGTTGCCGGCCGGCTGATCGAGGCCGGCCTGTCGCCGGATACTGCGGTCGCCGTGGTCGAGAATGCCAGCCTTGCCAACCGGCGCCGTTTCCACGGCACGCTCGCCGACCTGCCGTCGCTGGAGATTCGCGCCGACCTTACCGGTCCGGTCATGACCATCATCGGCGATGCGGTCGCCGGCGCCAATTTTGAACGTTCCGAGCCGCTGGCGGCACACAGGCATGAAGGCGCGGCCCAAACAGCCGCCGAAGGAGCTGAACGATGAAAGTCCTGACTGCAAACCGCCTCGCCGACGGCGAAGCCGTCTGGTACGCCAATGGCGGCTGGGCCGAGACCATCGACAATGCCGATGTCGCCTATGACAAGGCGGCTGAAGACCGGCTGGAGGCGATCGGCGCCACGGCCTCTGCCAATAATGAAGTGGTCGACGTCAATCTGATCGACGTGACCGTCGCCAATGGTGTCGTCGAGCCGGTCCGGCTGCGCGAAAAGATCCGCGCCGCCGGCCCGACCAACCGCAACGACCTGGGCAAGCAGGCCCGCCCGGTAGCCGCCCGGGCGGCGTAAACGACCACATTGAAGACAACGGGCGGACGCGCCCGGAAAGACCAGACATGTACCGTTACGATGAGTTCGATCACGATTTCGTCCAGGCCCGCGTCGCCGAGTTCAGCGATCAGGTCGCGCGGCGGCTTGCCGGCGAGATCACCGAGGATCAGTTCCGGCCGCTGCGGCTGATGAATGGCGTCTACCTGCAGTTGCACGCCTACATGCTGCGCATCGCGGTGCCTTACGGCACGCTGAACAGCAAGCAGTTGCGCATGCTTGGCCACATCGCCCGCAAATACGACAAGGGCTACGGCCATTTCACGACGCGCCAGAACATCCAGTTCAACTGGCCGGCGCTGTCGGACATTCCGGCGATCCTGGCCGATCTGGCGAGCGTCGAGATGCACGCCATCCAGACCAGCGGCAACTGCATCCGCAACGTCACCGCCGACCACTTTGCCGGTGCCGCCGCCGACGAGGTGGCCGATCCGCGTCCCTATGCGGAAATCCTGCGCCAATGGTCGTCGGTGCATCCGGAATTCTCGTTCCTGCCGAGAAAATTCAAGATCGCGGTGACCGGCGCGGAGCGCGACCGCGCCGCCATCCAGACGCATGACATCGGCCTGCATTTGAAGAAGAACGCTGCCGGCGAACTCGGTTTCGCCGTCTATGTCGGCGGCGGCCAGGGCCGTACGCCGATGATCGCCAAGAAGATCCGCGACTTCCTGCCCGAGGCCGACCTTCTGTCCTATTGCACGGCGATCCTGCGCGTTTACAACCTCTACGGCCGCCGCGACAACAAATACAAGGCGCGCATCAAGATCCTCGTCCACGAGACCGGCGTCGAGGAGATCACCCGCCAGGTCGAGGCCGAATGGCAGCAGCTGAAGGATGCGGATCTAAAACTGCCGGAAGCCGACATCCGCACCATCGATGCCTATTTCGCACCACCGGCGCTGGTCGAACGGCCGGAAGGCGACGAGGCCGTCAAGCTCGCCCGCCTCGATTCGAAGAGCTTTTCGGAGTGGCTCGACCAGAACGTGGTGACCCACCGTCACCCCGATTATGCCGCCGTGACCATCTCGCTCAAGGCCATTGGCGAAGCGCCGGGCGACGCCTCCGACAGCCAGATGGAAGCGGTCGCCGACCTTGCCGAAAAATATGCTTTCGACGAGCTGCGCGTCAGCCATGAGCAGAACCTGATCCTGCCGCATGTCGCGCGGGCCGACCTCAAGGCAGTCTATGACGCGCTGGTCGACATCGGACTGGCGACGGCCAATTCCAACCTGATATCAGACATCATCTCGTGCCCGGGCCTCGACTATTGCGCGCTGGCCACGGCGCGCTCGATTCCGGTGGCGCAGGAAATCTCGCGTCGTTTCGCTTCGCTAGAGCGGCAGCGCGAGATCGGCGAACTGAAGCTGAAGATTTCCGGCTGCATCAATGCCTGCGGCCATCACCATGTCGGCCATATCGGCATCCTTGGCGTCGAGAAGAAGGGCGCCGAACTCTACCAGGTGACGCTCGGCGGCTCGGCCGACGAGAACACCTCGGTCGGCGAGATCATCGGCCGCGGCTTCAGCTCGGCAGAGATCACCGACGCCATCGAGCAGATCGTCGAGACCTATCTCGGCCTCCGGCTCGACAGAAACGAAAAATTCATCGACGCCTACCGCCGTGTCGGTCCCGCGCCGTTCAAGGAGGCGCTCTATGCTGGCGAAGCCAAGGCCGCTTGATCGTATTGTCGACGCCGAGGCCGGCATCGCCGCCGAAGCGGCGGGGCTCGATGCGCTCTATGGTCATCTGAAGCCGCTGGAGATCATCGAGCGGTCGGCCCGGGAATTCTTTCACGGTGAAATCGCCGCAGTTTCGTCGTTCGGGGCGGATTCTGCAGTGCTTCTGCACATGATCGCCAAGATCGACCGGACGCTGCCGGTCATCTTCCTCGACACCGGCAAGCACTTCGAGGAGACGCTCGGCTATCGCGACGCGCTGGTTGCCGATTTCGGGCTGACCGATATCAGGGTGATCACGCCCGAAGAAGCGGCGCTCGAACGGATCGATCCGGCCGGTAATCTGAACGAAACCGACACCGACGCCTGCTGCGGTGTTCGCAAGGTCGAGCCGCTGGCGCGCGGCGTCGAGCCGTTCCGCGCCTGGTTCACCGGCCGCAAGCGTTTTCAGGCGACGACGCGATCATCCCTGCCGGTGTTCGAAGCGGTCGGCTCGCGCATCCGCATCAATCCGCTGGCGCATTGGACGACATCAGACCAGGCCAACTATATGCGCGCGCATGCGCTGCGTGAGAATCCACTGGTCGCCTATGGCTATCTATCGATAGGCTGCTTCCCGTGCACGCAGCCGGTGCAGCCGGGCGAGGATGCACGCAGCGGCCGCTGGGTGGGGCACGCCAAGACAGAGTGCGGCATCCATTTGTCGGGGCTGGAGAAGTCGCTGACCGACGCATCGCTTTAGGGTATGTCGATATTCAGGTGAGGCTGGCCTTGCGAATGGCGGCTTCCTGCGCTTCCGGTGCTCACGTACCCAAAGTACGCTCCGCTCCGGTTCTCGGAAGCCACCATTCTCGGCTCGGCCTGTCCTGAATCTCAACACACCCTCGAGCGTTTTCAACTTTAGAATTTTGTGGACTTGGGAATTTCTCGATGAGTGAATCGATAGTGAAAAACGCCACCCGCCTCTGGACCCCGACAGGTTTTAGCGAGGACGAGTGGAGTCATGCCGAGAGCGCCGACGCACTGTCCGGCAATGGCCGCTTCATCCTGCCGCTGCAGGTGTTTCTCGACCTCGATCCGGCGGTGCGCCGGTCGGCGAAGGAGCGCCTCGGCGTGCTGCTTCAGCCCGGCGATCAGCTCGAAAAGATCGCGGACCTGCTCGACCAGATATCGCTGGTGGCGCTGGCCTTCCCGGCTTTCAGTGACGGCCGCTCCTTCTCCAAGGGCGAACTGCTGCGCAGCCGCTACCGTTTCGAGGGCGCGGTCCGCGCCACCGGGCAGGTTCTGGTCGACCAGCTTCCGCATATGCTGCGCCTCGGCTTCGACGAGTTCGAAGTATCAAATCCAGTGTTGCTGAAACGGCTCGAGGAAGGCCGCACCGGCGGTCTGCCGCTGTCCTACCAGCCGACCGTGAAGCCGGAGGCCAAAGGCCCCAAATATTCCTGGCGGCGGGTGCGCACCGGTTGATCTCCCCACCGAGCAAGTCGCATCTGGTCGGACCACTTTGCCGATTCAATCTTTTATTTTCGGCATCCGCCCCTTAAGATACGGCCTATTATTTCATGATCCGAAATAAATTCGCCACCAAGGGAGGAACCGGGAATGGCTGGTAAGAAGATATTGATGCTCGTTGGCGAGTTCAGCGAGGAATACGAGATTTTCGTCTTTGAACAGGCCATGCATGCGGTCGGCCACACCGTGCATGTCGTGTGTCCCGACAAGAAGGCAGGCGATATCCTGAAGACGTCGCTGCACGACTTCGAGGGTCACCAGACCTATACGGAAAAGCTCGGCCACGACTACATCCTCAACAAGACGTTTTCCGAGGTCAATCCGGCTGAATACGATGCCGTCTATGCGGCAGGCGGGCGCGGGCCGGAATATATCCGCATCGACAAGCGCGTGCAGGCGCTGGTGCGGCATTTCCACGAGACCGGCAAGCCGATCTTCACCATTTGCCACGGCGCGCAGATCCTGATGGCGGTCGACGGCGTGCTGCGTGGCAGGGAAGTCGCGGCGCTGCAGTATTGCGAGCCGGAAGTCACGCTCGCTGGCGGCACCTACATCGATGTCGCGCCGACCGGCGCCCATGTCGACGGCAATCTGGTGTCGGCCAAGGGCTGGCCGGGGCTGGCCGCCTTCATGCGCGAATGCCTGAAAGTGCTTGGCACCGAGATCCGCCACGGCGAGATCCTGATGCGCGACGAACGCAAGGCGGCTTGAGTCGGGCCTTGGAAACCGCCGCACCAGTGGTGCGGCGGCTCTACAGCGCCGCGTCCTTTTGGGACGCGCAAAGGACGCTGTAGAACTTGATTCTGCGCATGATCCTTCCGAAAATCGATTTCGATTTTCGGGTGATGCTTTTACGCAGTCATCCGCGCTTCGCGAAACGACACCAGCTTGCTGCGGCTCTCATCCCACAGCGCCAGCTTGACGCAGCGCAGGCTGTCGAGAAGCGTGACGCGGCCGATTTCGCGCAGTTCCGGATAGTCCCTCAGGACCTCCTGGAGCCGATAGCACGGCACCTTGGCGGAGAGGTGATGCACGTGATGGACGCCGATATTGCCGGTGAACCAGTTCAGCACCGGCGGCAGGTCATAATAGGACGAGCCGTGCAGGGCCGCATGCTGGAACTCCCATTCGGAGTCCTTTGCCCACTCGGTCTCCTCGAACTGGTGCTGGACGTAGAACAGCCAGATGCCGGCGGAGCCGGCGAGAACGACGATGGGCAAGTGGACAACCAGGAACGCTTCGAGGCCGACGAACCAGATGAGGGCGGCGGCCGCAACCGCGATGGCCACGTTGGTGGCCATTGACGACACCCAGGGCGTGAGGCCGCCTCGCATCATGCCGACCGGCAGTCGCTGCTCAAAGATGAAAAGCCAAATGGGGCCGAGGCCGAACATGACGAGCGGATGGCGATAGAGACGATAGGCAAGGCGGCCCCGCCAGGACATTTGCCGATATTCGGCAACAGTCAGCGTCCTGATGTCGCCCGTGCCGCGCTCATCGAGGTTGCCGGCGCTGGCGTGATGGGTTGCGTGGGCACGCCGCCAGCAATCGTAAGGCGTCAAGGTCAGGATGCCCAGCCCGCGGCCGATCCAGTCGTCGGCGGTGCGATTGGCGAAGAACGAGCCGTGGCCGCAATCGTGCTGGATCATGAAGATCCGCACCAGAAAGCCGGCGGCCGGAAGGATGAGGATCAGACCCCACCAATGGCCATAGGCATAGGCAGCCGAGGACAGTGCCCACAGCGTAGCAAAGGGGATGAGGGTGATGGCAAGTTCGACGGCGCTGCGCCGCCTGTCAGGTTTCTTGTAGCGCGCCAGGATCTTCAACCAGGCACGCTTGCTGTTCGCTACAGCTTCGGGGGAAATCATGTTCATCAGGAAGCATAGACGGGCCATTTCGTCGCCGCAAGCCAGGTATCACGCAAAGTTACTGCGGGTAATTGTCGCGCGACGCGCAAGCTGCGGCAAAAGGCATGCCAATGGCGCGCAGCGACAGGCGTGTGTGTTGTCTATCGCCGGTTGCCACCGGCGGCTACGCTGCTTTCGATGCCGTCCAGGCGGTCAAGCAATTCCCTGAAACGATCGGGAATGTCGTTCTCCGTCCGGAACGCCGGCAACGCGCGCAGAAAGTGCATCGTTGCCTCGGTGCCGAACTGGCGCCTGATGCCGGCCGCCAGCCTTTCACGTCTTTCGTCATCGTTGGGGGCGCCATTCTTACGGTCGCCGTCGTTGCGGGTCGCCATCTCAAAATCCTGTGTCGGTTTCGAAACTCTTCCAGCAGACGAATGGTTCCCCTATCGCAGCATCTTGGCAAGCAAAGCCGGTGGTTACAGTAAAATTTGAATTAATATCGAAAGGTCTCCATGATGCGTCGTCAAAAGCGCGAGCGGCCTGTCCAGTATCGCTTGCCCCTTGATTTTTGGCCGCCAAACCTCGATATCGGGCACAAAATCCACATCATTTGAAATGACGGGAAACGGCGATGAGCGACCAGGCAAAAGACGAACGCGCGCCCGATGAAGCCGAGACGGCCGGGGCTGCCACCGAACACACGCAAGGCAGCGCCGACGGCGACTATGAAGCGCTTGTGCGGCTGCTGAAGGAAAACGACGAGTTGAAGGACCGCGCGCTCCGCGCCGCAGCCGAGATGGAGAATCTGCGCCGCCGTACCGCCCGTGACGTGCACGATGCACGCGCCTATGCGGTTGCCAATTTCGCCCGTGACATGCTGTCGGTATCGGACAACCTGCGCCGCGCACTGGATGCGATCCCGGCTGAGTCCAAGGCGTCAGGTGATGCCGGTTTGAAGTCACTGATCGAGGGCGTCGAGCTCACCGAGCGCGCTATGCTATCGGCGCTCGAGCGGCACGGAGTGAAGAAGCTCGAGCCGGAAGGCGAGAAATTCGACCCGAATTTCCATCAGGCGATGTTCGAGGTGCCCAATCCGGAGGTGCCGGCCAACACGGTGGTCCAGGTCGTGCAGCCAGGCTATTCGATCGGTGAGCGGGTGTTGCGGCCGGCCATGGTCGGCGTTGCCAAGGGCGGTCCCAAGCATGTGGCAAGCGAAGCGCCGGTCGAGCCAGGGCCGGTGAATGAGCAAGCTGAGAAGGATGCGTAAGTTAAGGGAATAGGGCAGTAGGGGCAGTAGGGTAAAGGAGCCGTACCAATCGTACGGCTTCGTGCTATTCATACATCCCTATTCACCCGCTCTCCTACTCCGCTATGCCCTTGAACCCGATCGAGCTTCTCGACTATGCCGGTGTCGCCGTCTTCGCGGCGACCGGTGCGCTGGCCGCTTCGCGCAAGCAGCTCGACATCATCGGCTTTCTGTTCCTGGCCAGCGTCACCGGCATCGGCGGTGGCACGTTTCGTGACGTCATCCTCAATCTGCCGGTCTTCTGGGTTACCAACTCTGGCTATGTGCTGATCTGCGCGGTGGTGGCGATGCTTGTCTTTTTCGGGGCGCACCGTCTCGAATCCCGCTGGAAATTACTGCTCTGGCTCGACGCCGTCGGCCTCGCCGCGTTTTCGGTGATGGGTGCCGCCAAGGGCCTGGCCATCACCGGCTCGCCGGTCGTGTCCGTTGTTACCGGCGTGCTCACCGCCACGTTCGGCGGAATCTTGCGCGACCTGCTGGCCGGTGAGGCTTCGGTGCTCTTGAGACCAGAAATCTATGTCACCGCCGCCCTTGCGGGCGCCATCCTGTTTACAACAGGCGATCTCGCCGGACTGCCGCCGCTCGCCTCGGGCCTGGTGGGCTTCATAGCCGCTTTCTGCGTGCGTGGCGGCGCGCTTAAGTTCGGCTGGGCCTTTCCGTCCTACAAGAGCCGGCCCGGCCGGCGGCCGGAAGATATTCCGTGAAATGAGGGCCAGTAGCGAATAGGGACAACGATCCGCAGCGAATTGGCGGAACTCCCGCTACTCGCTACTCCCTATTCGCTACTCATTGGAATCTCATGCGGCGAAGCGCTGGGCTTCCCCGCCATAATAGCTGACGTAGCGGGCGCCGATCTCCTTGACCGGCATCACCACGAACACGTCGACCGTCGAGAATTCGCGGTCGATGACGCAGCCGTCGCCGATGCGCGCGCCGACGCGCAGATAGCCCTTGACCAGCGGTGGCATCGCCGCGATCGCGGCCTTGGCGTTGACCGCCTCGATCGGCATCAAATCCATGGAACAGTAGCGGCCGGCGACGGCGCGCACGTCCCAGGCCGAATTCGTCCGGCAGTGATGGGCGAGATAGGTCAGCGCTTCGGCGTGTGCCGCCGGCACGGTGCCGGGGAACGAGGCGCAACCGGTCATCACGCCGATCCCATAATGGTTGATATAGGCCCAGATACCTTGCCAGAGCGCCTCGATGGTGCGCTTCGAGCGGTATTCCGGCAAGACGCAGGAGCGGCCGAGCTCGAGGAAACGCTGGCCGGGATGGCGGGCGATAAGATTGGTCAGCTCAAACTCGCCCTCGGAATAGAAGCCGCCGGCCGCTGCCGCGATCTCCTGCCGCAACAGGCGGTAGGTGCCGACAATGCGGCGATGCTCGGGACCGGACAGCGAGGTGTCGAAGACGAGCAGATGATCACAGAGCGGATCAAAATGGTCGGCGTCGCGGCGGTCCTGCACCTGAAACAGGGTTTTCTTGGCGCCGAGCTCGTCATAGAACACCCGGTAGCGCACTTCCTGCGCGGCGGCGATCTCGGCCTCGTTGCGTGCGAGCCGCACTTCGAGGTTGCCGATACGGCCAAGCGCTTCGCCTTTTATGACAGCATCGACGTTGCGCCCGGTGAGCAAAGCACCCCTGGCGTTCGGCCGAGCGTCACATTCCGGCATAACTGTATGCACGAGTGATTCTCCTTCGAGCCATCCCTCTTGGCACGGGGATACGGCGTAGGTGCAACAGGATTGTGACAGTACCGTGATACGGCCCTGCCGGCAATACTTCGTCGGCTGGGCAACCCTTCAACCGGCTATGTTCTGCAGGTAAGCCAGGCAAGGATAGCCGGCGGATCAAGCGGCCACGTGACCCTCGACCGCATGGACAAGCGCGTCGGGGTCGAGCGGCTTGGTGACGAAGCCGCTGGCGCCATGGGCGAGCACTGCGTGGCGGGTCGTTTCCTGACTGTCCGCCGACAGCACCATGATCGGAACCGGCGACACGGCGGTTTCCTCCTCGTGCCGGCGGATGGCGGCGATCGCGTCCAGCCCGTCCATGACAGGCATGTGCAGGTCCATCAGCACCACGTCGAAGCGGTACTTGTGGTCGGTGCCGGTGATGGCCTCGACGGCGGCCTTGCCGTTGCCGACCAGTTTCACGCGATGCCCGGCCTTTAGCAGTGTGGCACGGGCAAGCATGGCGTTGATGTCGTTATCCTCGGCGATCAGCACGGACAGGCCCCGCCGCCGGCCGCCAATGGCGCGGGCGGTTGGTGCGCCGCGCTTTTCCGGCTGCGGCTGGGTGAGGGCAGGCACGCTGCTGGTCAAGAGCACGCGAAGCAACGTTTCGCCACGCACCGGCCTTGCCAGAAAGGTGGCGTAGCCGCTGGCGCGGAACTCGCCCAGCATGCCGCGGTCGGTTGGCGCGATCAGTGTGATCGCCTCGCAATCGGCAAAGCCGCTCTGGCGAAGGCGCTTGAGCAACCTGCCGTCGCCTTCCTCCATGGCCGCATCGACCAAAAGCGCGTCGCAGCCTTCGGCGAAGGACGCTGCCTGGGCGGCGGTGGTGGCCAGATCGACCTTGCCGCCATTGGCGCGGATGGTGCGGGCGATGGCGTCGGCCTCGATGGCGTTCTTCGACAGGATCACGGCGCGCCGCCCTGACAGCGCATCCCGACGGCTCTGCGGCGGCTCGGTGGCCGATATTGCAGGGATTTCGAAGACGAATTCCGAACCCTGGCCGAGCTGGCTCGACACCGAGATCGTGCCGCCCATGGCGATCACCAGGCGCCTGGAGATGGCAAGACCGAGCCCGGCGCCGCCATGCGCGCGAGTCGACGTGCCGTCAGCCTGTTCGAATTCGTCGAAGATGCGCTCCAGGTCGTCCTCCTGCAGGCCGGGACCGGTGTCGGTGACGGTGAAGCATATGCGGTCGGTGGTTTCGGTGCGGGCACGAGCGATGCTCACCAACACGCCGCCGCTGTCGGTGAACTTGATGGCGTTGCCGATGAGGTTGAGCAGCACCTGCCTGACTCTTCCAGGATCGGCTGATATCATCTGCGGCACGTCGGGTTCGACATGGCAGCCAAGGCCGATGTTCTTGGCGAAAGCACGCGCCGCCAGGAGTTCTACGATGTTGTCGGCGATCTCGCGCACCGACATTGGCTGCGGTTCGGGATCGAAGCGGCCGGCCTCGATCTTGGAATAGTCGAGCAGGTCCTCGATCAGCGCCAGCAGCGCGCTGGCCGAGGTCGAGATGGCGCCGACATAGGTCCGTTGTTGCGGCGAGAGCCCGGTGTCCGCCAGCAGCTTGGCCATGCCCATGATGCCGTTCATCGGCGTGCGGATCTCGTGGCTGACGGTGGCGAGGAAGCGCGATTTGGCCTGGCTTGCATATTCGGCTCGCTCGCGGGCGGTGATCAGCGACGTTTCGGCGTGCTTGCGGGCGGTAATGTCGCGGGCGATGGCGCGATGCGAGACGGCACCGCTCTCCTTGTCGCGCACGGACAGTTCGATCCATGAGAACCAGCGCGGGCCGCTCGGTGTTCTAATGGCGACGTCGGTGGAGCTCAGGCATTCATGATCGGAAAAAGCGGCATCGGGAACGATGCCGACGTCGATGCCGAGGTCGGCCAGGGCCTTGCCGGCAAGGTCGCGCTGGTCGGCTCCGACAAGCTCGGCGAAAACCTTGTTGGCATAGACGATGTGGCCGTCACGGTCGCGATGGACGACGAGATCGCCAAGCGCGTCGATCAAGCCGCGAAAGCGTTCCTCGCTCTCCTGCATCTCCCACACGCGGTCGGCCAGGCTCTCAACCTCGGCGCGGCTGCGCGCTGCGGTCTCGCCAAGCAGCGCAACCGTGCGGCGCGCCGTGCGCCTGGCACGCAGATGCACGGCAAGGCCTGCCATGCCAGTCGACAAAAGCCCGACGGTGATGAAGATCGGCGCGCCGGTCAGATGCGACAGGCCCGCCAGCACGACGATGGCGACGAGCATCAGGAACGGCAGGCCTTCGCGATTGGCGGCGGGCAATTCAGGCGCCAGTGGCGGCGCCGCGATATGCTGCCGGCTTGGCGCCTCCGGGCCGATCCCGTCGACGTTTTCGGCGCTCTCTGTTTCTCTGATGCCGGATTCCGTGACCATGCGGAAACCCTTGCCAGACAGAGATTATGGAAAATTGCCGCGGATCGTTCGAATTTTAGCGGTCGCGCGGTTTTTGCCTCTCCGCTCCTGAAGCGCGTCGCGTTTGGCCGGCCTCATGCGAGGCGCTTCACCGCTGCACACCCTGGGTCATACTTTTGCTCGACATGCATTAAAAACCGGAGAAGGAAGAGCTCACATGTCCACCACCACGCGACCGCGGACCTTGCCCTCGACGATATCGTGCGCGGCGTCGATGATGCCATCGAAGCCAATGGTCGTGGACAGTTTGGCGAGCTTCTGGAGGTCGAGGTCCGTGCCGATGCGGCGCCACGCCTCCATGCGGACCGTTTTTGGCGCCATCACCGAATCGATGCCGAGCAGACACACGCCGCGCAGGATGAACGGGGCGACGCTCGTCGGCAGATCCATGCCGCCGGCCAGGCCGCAGGCGGCGACGGCGCCGCCATAGGAGGTCATCGAAAGGACGTTGGCCAGGGTGTGACTGCCGACCGCGTCGACGCCGCCGGCCCAGCGTTCCTTGGCGAGCGGCTTTGCCGGCTGGGCAAGCTCGTCGCGCGAAATCACTTCCGAAGCACCCAGGTCGGTCAGGTATGGACTTTCAGCGCTGCGGCCGGTCGAGGCGGTGACGTGATAGCCGAGGCTGGACAGAATCGAAACCGCGACCGAGCCGACGCCGCCGGCCGCGCCCGTCACCACGACGGGGCCGCGTTCCGGCACGATGCCGTGCCGTTCCAGCGCGATAACGCAAAGCATGGCTGTGTAACCTGCCGTGCCGACCGCCATCGCATCATGCGGGCTCATGCCCTGGGGCAGCGGCACCAGCCAGTCGCCCTTGACACGGGCGCGCTCGGCATAGGCGCCAAAATGCGTCTCGCCGACGCCCCAGCCGTTCAATATGACCTTGTCCCCCGTGCGCCAGTCGGCATGGGAGGACGAGATCACGGTGCCGGCGAAATCAATGCCCGGCACCAGCGGCCAGCGGCGGATCACCGGCGCCTTGCCGGATATGGCGAGGCCGTCCTTGTAGTTCACCGTCGTCGCCTCGACGGCGACGGTGACGTCGCCTTCCATTAGATCGGCTTCGGTAAGGTCGGTGATCGCGACCGACTGCTTCTTCTCGGCGTCGCGCGAAACGAGGATGGCTTTGAAGGTTTCGGGCATGTCTTCTCCTCGGGCTTCTTGAATGGGACACTGTATGGCGGCAGAAGGCCAGGTCAATCGCTTGAGGGCTTGGCCTCACGCCGCCAACCAATGAGTTCGTCGAGGACGACCACCACCGCGCCGACCGCGATGAAGGCGTCGGCGAGGTTGAAGATGGCGAAGGACCATATTGGGGTGTGAAACAGGATGTAGTCGATCACGTGACCATAGGTAACGCGGTCGAACAGATTGCCGAGCGCGCCGCCGACGATCAGCGCAAAGCCGATGCGGGTAAGCACGTGGCCGGGCGGAGTTCGGGCCGCGAGATAGAGCACGAAAGCGACGACGAAAGCGGCGATGACCACCAGGCCGGTGTCACCGAAGGACGAAAACATCGAGAAGGCGATGCCGGTGTTGTAGGTGCGATACAATGCCAGGAACGGGACAAGATCGACCTTTTCCTGAAAAGGGAGGCCGGTCTCGACCAGATATTTCACCCACTGGTCGAGCGTCACCGCGGCGGCGACCAGCACGACGTAGGGCAACCAGGATTTTGCCGTTGGGGATTTCACCATTCGGGATGTCACGGTCAGGCGCCCTCCGGGGCAAGTTTCAGCGCGCCGCGCCGGATCTCGAACAGCATGATGCCGGTGGCCACCGCGAGATTGAGCGAATCGGCCCGACCGGACTGTGGAATCCGCAGCAATCTGTCGCAGCTTTCGGCCAGGCTTTCGGGCAGGCCCTGCTGTTCGTTGCCCATCATCAGCAGCACCGGGCCTTTGGAAAAGTCGACCGAACGGTAATCGACCGCACCCTTCAGATGTGTGCCGGCAACCAGGCCAGGAAAGCTTTTTCGCCACGCAAGGAAGGCTTCCGGCGTCGCCTTGGCGACCGGCACGGCGAAGATCGAACCCATCGTGGCGCGCACGGTCTCGACGGAAAAAGGATCGGTGGTCTCGCCGACCAGGATGATGCCCTTGGCGCCAACGGCATCGACGGTGCGGATGACGGTACCGAGATTGCCGGGATCGCGCACGCGGTCCAGCGCCACCCAGACATCGCCGTCTTGAGCGCGGATGTCCTTCAGCGGCAGGAACTTTTGCGAAAAGACGCCGACCACCATTTGCGGGTTGTCGCGGCGGGTGATGGCGACGAGCACTTTTTCCGAAACTTCGAGCACGGTGCCGCCGGCGGCAACCGTGCGTGCCGCGACCTTTTCGACCGCCGCGTTGCCGCGTCCGGCTTTGGCGAAGACCAGCGTCCGGATCGACCACCCGAGGTCGAGCGCGTCGATGACCAGCTTCAGCCCCTCGGCCATGAATGCGTTCTGCTGGTCGCGGTATTTCTTCAGCGAGAGCGCCTTGATGTCCTTGATCAACGGATTGGCAAGGCTGGTGACTTCCTTCACCTGCCCTGGCGCGCCGGCGTGCCGCTCGCTCATTCAGGCCACCCAGCGCGAAAACAGCGAGGTGGACAGCGCCCGGCCGGCGGATTTCTCGCGGATAATCAGTTCGCCGGATTCGACCGTGCCGCCCATGCCGGCAAAAGTGTCGCGCATCAAGGCATGGATGGCGAAGAAGGAAGCGCGGATCGAATAGGCGGTCAGCACGACAGCGAGCGGCTTCGGCGTCAGGACCGAGCGGCAGAGGTCGGTCAGAGCAGGCAGATCCTCGAACAATTGCCAGACCTCGCCCCTAGGGCCACGGCCATAGGCGGGCGGATCGAACAGGACGATGTCGTAACGGCTGCCACGGCGCTCCTCGCGCTCGGCGAATTTTAGGGCGTCGTCGACGATCCAACGGATCGGCTTTTGCGACAGGCCCGCCATCTCCTGGTTCTCCCTGGCCCAGCCGATCGCCTTCTTGGAAGCATCGACATGGGTGACCTCGGCGCCGGCGCGCGCCGCCACCAGCGAGGCAAGGCCGGTATAGCCGAACAGATTCAGCACTTTGACCGGCCGCTTTGCCGCCGCGATCAGCCCGGCCATGTGATCCCAGTGCGAGGCCTGCTCGGGGAACACGCCGACATGGCGAAACGAGGTGAAGCGGCCGAGATAATCGATGCCGTCATGCTTCATTGGCCAGGTTTCGCCGAGCGGCGTCCTGGGGAAACGCCAGCGGCCGATGCCTTCCTCGTCGGTGTCGCCGGTGAAAATGGCGTCGGCGCGGTCCCAGTCCTTGGTCGGCAACGCTTTTTGCCAGATCGCCTGGCCTTCAGGCCGAACGATGCGATAGGGGCCGTACTGCTCGAGCTTCTGTCCGGCACCGCTGTCGAGCAACGCGTAGTCGGCGTTGGGCGCGACTTCGAGGATCAGCGGCAGGTGTTCGGCGGGCAGGGCGCCGTCGCGGCGGGAAAGGACGCGCGGCGCGGCTATCGGCTCGGTGCGGTGCGATGCTGTGCCGCTTCCGCGCGGTTCCGCCCCGCCCTTTGCGAGCTGATGCGAGCGGCTGTCGCGGCGTTTGTCGCGAAAAGGTTTCAAGAAGAGCATCTCCTGGGCGACGTGGCCCGCTTCTGCCACAGCACATTCACCGGCGCAATAAATGCAGTCGCTGGACATTTCCGAAACGGTCAGCCGCGCTTGATGAATAGCAGGGCGGCAACCAGCGATACGAAGCCGACGGCTTTGAAGCCGGCGACGATCATATGGCCGGTTTCCCAACGCAGCCGGATCGCTTCGAAATTCTCCGGAATCGGCCCAGGCACCCAGGTGGCCAGAATATCGTTCGCCGGCTTGACGAGAGCAAACCACATCGCAAGAGACACCGCATAGAGTACGGCAGCGGCCAACGCGTACCAGAACGCCGGTCGGTCATTGCGCAGCATCCAAGCGAGCAGTCCCGGACAGCCGATCGCGGCCAGGTCCAGTGGCGCGCCAATGACGGCAAACAGCTGGAACTGGGCGTTGAAGACAGTGGCCTCGCGCCAGAGAGAAGGCGACCATTTCGTCAGCCGAGGAGCCGATTCCAGGACATGGGCGAAGGATGGTCAAAGGCTGAGCGCCGCGACAACGGCGGCCAAGATGGACCAGAACAACAGGAACCCGCGTATCTCCATAACGCCCGAACAACGGGGTGACGCCGGAGACGTTCCCCGTCGGAAGGGAGTAGGGCAGTAGGGCAGTAGGGCAGTAGGGCAGTAGGGCAGTAGGGCATAAAGCAGTAAGTGAATAGGGAAAGATGGCTTGCACGAAGCCGATCCAATGGTACGACTCCCCCTACTCCCCTACTCCCCTACTCCCCTACTCCCCTACTCCCCTAACTTCCCCATCGCCTTGTACACCGCAATGCCGGCAGCGAGGTCTTCGAGGGCTGCGCCGACCGATTTGAACAGCGTGATCTCACCGGGGCTCTGCCGGCCCTTCTTCTGGTCGCGTGCCAATTCATGCAGGTCGGCGACGATGGCTTGCGCCTCCAGCACGCCCGAGGCCAGTGGCTGGACGATGTCGCCCGCTTCCTTGGTGGCGCCGGCCCGGGTGTCGACGTAGACGCGGGCGCGCGCAATCGCATCGTCGTCGCTTTCGCGCATGGCCGGCGTGAAGCCGCCGACCAGATCGACATGGGTCCCCGGCTTCAACAGCGCGCCCCTGATCAGCGGCGTGGTCGTGATCGTCGCCGACGAAACGATGTCGGCCTGGCCGAGTTCTGCGTCGAGATCGCTCGCGGCGGTAGCCGCAAAGCCCTCGGCGCGCAATTCCGCCGCAACCTTTTCGGCATTGGCCGGCGTGCGGTTCCAGATGCGGATGACGGTGATCGGCCGCACCGCGCAATGCGCCCTGGCGAGGAACGGCGACAGCGCGCCGGCGCCGACCACCAGCAGCCGCGAAGCGTCCTCGCGGGCCAGATAGGAGGCTGCCAGCGCCGAGGCGCAGGCCGTGCGCCACTGCGTCAGCCGCTGGCCGTCGATCATGGCTTCAGGCTCGCCGGTTGCACCGTCGAGCAGGAGGTAAAGCCCCATCACCGCAGGTTTGCCCACGGCGTTGTTGTCGGGCGACACGGTGACGATCTTGACGCCGATATGGCCGCCTGCCGACGAGCCGGCCGCATTGAAGTCGGTCCAGGCCGGCATCAGGAGCAGGGTCGAGGCCGCGCCGTCGGGCCGTTCGACCGTATGGTGGTGCCTGACCGGCTGTACCGCGCCATCGCGAAAAGCCGCGCGCAGCGTTTCGACCAGGCCGGGAAAGGTCAGCGCCTGATCGACCTCGGCCGCCGAAATGCTCAGCATAGGAAACTCCGTCGAGAGAAATTCGCCCTGACGCATGACCGCGAAATCAGAAGCGATTTTCCGCAAAGATCATGCGCAATCAAAAATGGTACAGCGTCTTTTGCGCGTCCAAAAAGGGCGCGCGGCGGTTCCGGCTCAGCCCGTCGGCTTCGGCAAGGAGGGGCCTTGTTGCGCGGCCGGTGCCCGGCTGACCGCCTGGCGCAAGTTCTCGGCCTCGACGCCGCGCTGACGCGCCAGCTTGCGATAGCTGCCCTGCTTGATCCAGGTCGCCAGGCTGCCGACGATCATGCCGATGGCGAGGGCCAAGAACAGGAAGATGAAAAGCGGCAGCGTCATCGTCAGCGCCGGATTGCCGGGGTTGAATGGGTCCAGGGTGAAGGCAACCGGATCGCGGTTGGCGACCGCCAGCGAAATCAGAATGACGGCCAGCGGCACGAAGACCACGATGAGCATGAAACGATTGAACATAGAATTTCCTGTCGAAGGCGGGCTCTACCAAAGGCCGGGCCTACTGAAAAGGCTGGCATGGCGCATGAGCCCGCGCGGCGCTTATTTGCCGCTGTTCAGCCTTTCACGCAATTCCTTGCCGGTCTTGAAGAACGGCACCCATTTCTCCTCGACCTCGACGGATTCCCCGGTACGCGGATTGCGGCCGGTGCGGGCGGGGCGGTTTTTCACCGAGAAAGCGCCGAAACCGCGCAGTTCGACCCGGTTGCCTTCGGCAAGCGCGTCGGTGATCTCGTCGAAAATCGCGCCGACAATGTTTTCGACGTCACGCAGGAAAAGGTGCGGGTTGCGTGTGGCGATGATCTGCACAAGTTCGGATTTGATCATGAGAAGGCTCCCCGTGAAAACTCTGCGGTCAAATTATGAGGATGATTTTATTTGCTTTTTCACTCGTCTCAAGGGTGCCAGACGGAAACCAGACCGTCAAGAAACAAGCGATCGGCACCAAGTTCGTGAATGATGTCGCCGCCATAGTCGGGCAGGCCGAGCGCACTGCCGATGGTTCGCGCCATCGCCTTCGAGAACAGGAAGCCACCGCTTTCCGCGTCCTTCCACTCCACCACCTTGAGCTTGGCGTCGATGCCCTTGGTTGCGAGCCAGTCGATCGCTTCGGTCTCGCCGCCGACCGCGTCGACCAATTTGTTGGCAACGGCCTGCCGGCCGGTGAAGATCGATCCGTCGGCCAGCGCCAGCGCCTCCGGTTTGGTCATCTTGCGGCGTTCGGCGACGATGCCGACGAACCAGTCGTAGCTGTCGAGGATGAGCTTGCGGACCATGGTGCGCTCGTCGTCATTGGTCGGCTTGAAAGGCGATGGCGAAGCTTTCAACGGCGAGGATTTCACTTCCTCGAGCTTGACGCCGAGTTTGTTCATAAGGCCGCTGACGTCCGGATACTGGATCAGCACGCCTATCGAGCCGACAATCGACGATTTGCGCGCGACGATATGATCGGTCGCGGTGGCGATCATATAGCCCGCCGATGCGGCCAGCGTGCCGACCTGGGCCACCACCGGCTTCTCGGCGGCCAGCTTGCGCACAGCCTCGTAGATCGATTCGCCGCCGACGGTGGTGCCGCCCGGTGAATCGATCGACAGGATTACGGCTTTCACCCTCGAGGATTGACGGATGGCGTCCAGTTGCTTGATCAGGTCTTCGTCTTCGGTGATGGTGCCCTCGATCTTGACCTTGGCGATATGGTCGATCGCCGCGCCAGTGAAGTCATCGCCGTAAATCCAGGTCGAAAAGGCAATCAGCCCGGCTGCTGCGACAACAAGCGCTGCAACGCGCCAGAATGTCAGCTTGCGGCGCAAGCGGCGGCGGTCGATCAGGTCGTCGGCTCTCAGTACCATGGTCAGCCTCATAGTCGGTGGGAGCAGATGCTTTTAAAGCAACCGCCCGCGCCCGGCTACCGATTCCTGACGAGCTTGCGCCAAAGACAAGGTCTCGACGTTGGGGAGACGGCGTTTCGAGAGAACGTAAAAGACCAATCCACAGCCCCTAACGCTGTCCGCCCGTATCTGGTATGACGTGCAAGTTGTGCCGGTTTCATTTTCGTTGGTGCAACAGCAACCGTCACACTTTTGCGGTTTTCCTCCGCTTGTGCTTGCTTGTGGGCGCCGGCATCCCACCTATAGGGGTGCTTGGCGGCAGGGGTTTAGAAGAAAGCAGTTATGTTAGCGCGACCGATCGAACCGACCAACACCGAGGCGGGGTTGGCTTCCCCGGACGTAGGCCCGGCGCGGGTCGACGCCTTCGGCATCGCCCAGCGCCACTCGCGCCGCGTGCGTATCTTGAAGCTGGCGGTGCCGCTGGCCGCTGCCGCGATCGCGGTCGCCGTCCCGGTCTATTCCTATCTCTCGGCGCCTGGCTCGATCCAGGTCCAGGCCGACGCCAGCGCCTTCGCGAACGGCAAGCTGGTGATGGCCAACCCCAAGCTCAACGGGTTCACCAAGCAGAAACTGCCCTATTCCATGACGGCTTTGCGCGCCATACAGGACGTGAGCCAGCAAGGCATCATCAATCTGGAGGGCATCGACGCCAAGCTGCCGATATCAACCGACAATGTGGCGGCCATCAATGCCCCGCACGGTAGCTTCAATCGCGATGGCAACACGATGAGCCTGACCAGCGATGTCACCATAACCACCACAGATGGCCTGGCGGCAAAGTTCAAATCGGTCTTTCTCGACATGGGCAAAGGCACTATGAAGACGAACGATCCGGTCGACGTCAGCCGTGGCGGGTCGCGGATTACCGCGGATTCCATGTCTGTCCAGGACAACGGCAAGATCGTGGTCTTCGAGAACAGAGTGCGTGTCAACATCGATCCCGCCAGCTTGAAGGCGGCAGAGGCAATGAGCGGAGAATCCAATGCGGTTCAGTAGTTCGACACGGCTCGTGGCCGCGGCTTCGGCGTTGCCGGCCGTAGGGCTGGCCGCCCTGGGGCTGGCTTTGGCGGCGGCGCCGGCTCTGGCGCAGTCCAGGACCACCAGCCAGCTGTCGGGCCTCAAACTGTCCGGCGACAAGCCCATCCAGATCGAAAGCGACAAGCTCGAGGTCCGCCAGGCGGACAGCGTCGCCGTGTTCACCGGCAATGTAAACGTCGTTCAGGGTCCGACCTTGCTCAAGGCCGGCAAGATGACGGTCTATTACGTCAAGGACCCGGACGCTGCCGCCAAGGGTGAGCAGGCCTCGGGTGCCGCGATGACCGGCTCGGCCGACATCGACCGTCTGGAGGTCGCCAATAAGGTCTATATCAAATCGGACGACCAGGTCGCCACGGGCGACAGCGGCACCTTCGACATGAAGACGGAAGTGCTGGTGCTTTCAGGCAGCAAAGTCGTGCTCTCGCAAGGCGACAATGTACTGGTCGGCTGCAAGCTGACCGTGCAGATGAAGAGCGGTCTGGCCCAGGTCGACCCCTGCGGCGGTGGACGCGTCATGATGTCGATCACGCCGCCGAAGTCGGGAGCGGCGAACCCCTGATGGTCGACGTAGCACCGCTGTTGGCGCGTCTTCCAGGACGCGCCGCCAGCAAACTTGCGGCACCGGCCGCGGTTAACCTCGATCAGGTAAAATTCAAGGGAACCCTGATCGCCAAAGGGCTGACCAAAAGCTACAAGGGCCGCAAGGTGGTCAGTGGCGTGACGATCGGCGTGCGCGCCGGTGAGGCGGTCGGGCTGCTCGGCCCCAACGGCGCCGGCAAGACCACCTGCTTCTACATGGTCACCGGCCTGGTGCCGGTCGACGAAGGCACGATCGAAATCGACGGCTTCGATGTCACCTCTATGCCGATGTACCGCCGCGCCCGCCTTGGCATCGGCTACCTTCCGCAGGAGGCGTCGATCTTTCGCGGCTTGAGCGTCGAGCAAAACATCCGTGCCGTGCTCGAAGTGGTCGAAAAGAGCCGCAAGGAGCGCGAACGCATTCTCGACGAACTGCTCGAGGAGTTTCATATCAGCCATCTGCGCAAGGCCCCGTCGCTGTCGCTTTCCGGCGGCGAGCGGCGGCGCCTTGAAATCGCGCGCGCCCTGGCGACCCGCCCCGCATACATGCTGCTCGACGAGCCTTTCGCTGGCATCGATCCGATCGCCGTCGCCGACATCCAGCAACTGGTGCGCCATCTGACGGCGCGCGGCATCGGCGTGCTCATCACCGATCACAATGTCCGCGAGACGCTCGGCCTGATCGACCGCGCCTACATCATCCATGCCGGCCAGGTGTTGACTCATGGCCGGGCCGACGAAGTGGTCGCAAACCCGGATGTGCGGCGGCTTTATCTCGGTGAGGGGTTTACACTCTAAAGCGCATCGCGTTTGACCTCACGCGACGCGCTTTAGGTTGTTGTTTGGCATGTCGTCATCGCAAAACCGCTGCACACTTTTGTGCGACATGCATTAAGCGTGAAAATTTCTGTCCAGACGCGGTTTTTGACGCGAGACAGAGCTTTTTCTTCGATTTCTCGTCGGAATACGCACGGACAGGCGAGTTTTGATCGCCGTCGCCTTGACAAGCAAAAGCCGGGCCAGTTTCTATGCCGAACTCCTTCCGGCAGTCCGGATGCGTAGACAGGGCGTTTGAAACCGAACCATGGCGTTGGCGGCAAAACTACAGCTACGACAGTCCCAGTCGCTGGTGATGACGCCGCAACTCATGCAGTCGATACGGCTGCTGCAGTTCACCCACATCGAGCTGGAACGCTTCATCGACGACGAGATCGAGCGCAATCCTTTGCTCGAGCGCGCCGAGCCGCAAGACGATGCCGTCAGCGACCAGGCGCAGAAGATCGATGCCGCGCCGGAAACGGCCACCGCCGGCGACTGGTTCGAGAAGGAAACGGCGTGGAGCGCCGAGGCGATCTCGGAAAAGCTCGATACTTCGCTGGAAAACCTGTTTCCCGACGACCCCGGCACCAGCGAGCGACTCGGTCCCGACCTGACGGCCCAGTGGAAATCGGCATCCGGCAACGGTTCCGCATCCTCTTCCGACGGTTTTGACGTTGGAGACATGGCGGCCGGAGCCATCACGCTGCGCGAGCATGTCGCCGAGCAGGTTGCGCTTGCCTTCGCCGACCCGGCAGCACGCCTGATCGCCAGCGAACTGGCCGATGGCCTCGACGAGGCCGGCTACATGCGCGCCGACATGGCTGAGATCGCCACCCGTCTCGGCACCGACAGAGCGGCGGTGGCAAATGCGCTCGCGGTCTGCCAGACATTCGAGCCCACCGGCCTCTTTGCCCGCGACCTTGCCGAATGCCTGTCGCTGCAGCTTGCCGTCCGCGACCGTCTCGACCCTGCGATGAAGGCTTTGATTGCCAATCTCGAACTCTTGGCCCGGCGCGATTTCCAGACCCTGAAACGGATTTGTGGGGTCGATGAGGAGGATCTGCTCGACATGCTGGCCGAGATACGTGCGCTCGATCCGCGCCCGGGGATGGCGTTTTCGGGCGGCGCCAGCGACGCGATCATCGCCGATGTCGAAGTGCGTGCGGCCAATGACGGGAGCTGGGTGATCGAACTCAACCCCGAAACGCTGCCGCGCGTGCTGGTCGACCATATCTATTTCGCTCGGGTTTCGCCGCATGCGAAAAATCAGACGGAAAAGGACTTCCTGGCGGAGTGCCTGCAAAACGCCAATTGGCTGACGCGCAGCCTCGATCAGCGGGCGAAGACTATCCTCAAGGTTGCCTCAGAAATCGTGCGCCAGCAGGACGCCTTCCTCGTCCATGGCGTGCGTCACCTGAGGCCGCTCAACCTGCGCACGGTGGCCGACGCCATCGGCATGCACGAATCGACCGTCAGCCGGGTCACCGCCAACAAATACATGCTGACGCCGCGCGGCGTGTTCGAACTGCGCTATTTCTTCACCGCCTCGATCGCTTCGTCGGGTGGCGGTGACGCGCATTCGTCTGAAGCGGTGCGCGACCGCATCAAGCAGTTGATCGACGAGGAGAAACCTGCCGACGTGCTTTCCGACGACGCGATTGTGGATATGTTGCGGGAAAGCGGCGTCGATATCGCCAGGCGCACGGTCGCCAAGTATCGGGAGGGCATGAATATTCCCTCGTCGGTGCAGCGGCGGCGTGAAAAACGCGCTTTGGCCAGCGCCGGACGTTGATCTCCGACTGAATTTTCGACAGCTTTCGCACTTTATTGACAAGCCGCAATGAAGTGGCTAGAAGCCCGCCCGCATGGGACGGGCTACTGCCCGCATGCGGATGGTCCGTCACGACGTTGGCCACGGGACGGTCAAGAAGGCGGCTTGTGATCAATCGGAAAAGTTCGGATTTAAAATCGGCGCAAGTGACGCCGCAAAGCTTGTGCGCTCAGACCACGGGTATAAACTCGGGACAGTTTGAAGCCTGAGCAAGGAAGGTCAGTATTCAGATGACGCTGCGCATATCAGGAAAACACATGGATATCGGCGATGCGTTCCGCACGCGCATCAACGACCGTGTCGGAGAGGTGATCGGGAAATATTTCGATCGGGGCTTTTCAGGGCAAATTGTAGTCGTCAAATCGGGGTCGCGCTACACGGCCGATTGCATGATCCGGCTGGATTCCGGCGCTTCGCTGCAGGCGACCGGTGAAGCGCAGGACCCGACGCTCGCTTTCGAGGCGGCGGCGGATCGCCTCGAGACCCGCCTTCGCCGCTACAAGCGTCGGCTGAAGTCGCATAATTCAGGCAACGCCAATGGCGAACCCACCGACGTCGCCTATACAGTGATGGCGCCGCTTGCCGACGATGACGAGGAAATGCCGGAGAATTTCGCGCCAGCCATCGTCGCCGAATCAACCATGACGCTGCGGACCATGTCGGTGGCGTCAGCCGTGATCGAACTCGACACCAAGGACAGCCCGGTCCTCGTCTTCCGCAACGCCGGAAACGAGCATCTCAATATCGTCTATCGTCGGCCGGACGGAAACATCGGCTGGATCGACCCGTCTACGACCAAGGTCGCGCAGGGCTGACGGCCAAGGCCGCAGCGGGCTGACGGCCAAGGCCGCACTGGGATAAGGCACCAGCCGCACGCGAGAGTGAGGGCTGGCGACGGCAGGCGAACAAGGGATTTCAAGTATGGACCTGAGCGATCTTATCAACGTTCCGGCAATCTTGCCGGCGTTGAAGGCGAACTCCAAGAAGCAACTGCTGCAAATGCTGTCCGAAAGGGCGGCGGCGATTGCCGGCATTCCGGAACGGGAGGTGTTCGACACCATCCTGCAGCGTGAACGGCTGGGCTCGACCGGTGTCGGCAACGGCATTGCCATTCCGCATGGCAAGCTGGCCGGGGTGAAGCGGATCGCCGGGGTTTTCGCCCGGCTGGAGACGCCGGTCGATTTCGAGGCGCTGGACGACCAGCCGGTCGATCTGGTGTTCCTGCTTTTGGCGCCCGAAGGCGCCGGCGCCGACCATCTCAAGGCGCTGTCGCGCATTGCGCGGGTGCTGCGCGACGCCGACACGGTGGCCAAGATCAGGGGCACCCGCGACGCCGCCGCGATCCATGCGCTTTTATCGGATACACAAGCCTCGCACGCGGCCTGAGTTTTTTCGATCAGTTCGGTTAAAGGGCCGCCGCGAGCGGCCCTGTCCGTTCTAACCAGATCGCTGCGCCGTCTTGTTGGTGGATGGCGACTTAGTGGATCGCGACGGGGGTCAGGTCGTTTTCCAGGGCGCCGGCCAGCGCCCGCTCGCGAGCGTCGGAAAGCAGGATCGGCTGGCCGTTGGCGGCAAACAGGGCCCACAGTTCCAGGCCGGGCGCGATTTCGCCGAGGCCCGGGAAACGGCCGCGCAGATCGTCGCTCGAGATTTTCCTGAGATAGGCGACCGAGCCTTCGCCGAGATGGGCGAACTCGCCGCTGGTCATGATAAGATTTTCGTCAGTTCTGGTCATTTAAGCCTCGGTGCTGCGAGGACCCCGTTCAAGGCCGCCTCGCATGAGAGCAATCGGTAAAAATCAGTCTTTCACCGATATGTTTATTTTCCGTACCAGCCGTTCGGACTCGGGCCGATCGAGATCGATCGACAAAAGACCGTTCTTCAGCTCCGCCGCGATCACCCGCATGCCGTCGGCCAGCACGAAACAGCGCTGGAACTGCCGCGCGGCAATGCCGCGGTGCAGAAATTCGCGCTCGGTGTCATCGTTCTGACGGCCGCGCACGACCAACTGGTTCTCCTCCGTGGTCACATCGAGATCGTTTTCGGCGAAACCGGCGACAGCGAGTGTGATACGTAGCCTTTCGGCCTTGCCGTCGGCACCGCTGAGGCGCTCGATGTTGTAGGGAGGGTAGCTGTCACCTGACTTCGCCAGACGCTCCAGGGTCTTTTCCATGGCGTCGAAACCCAGGAGAAGCGGGCTGGAAAAAGGCGTCATTCGACTCATGTTACACTGTCCTCTCAAGAGCGACATAAAGCGGAAAAACCCGGATGGCATTTTTCCCGATGGTCTTGATATGGTCCGCCCGGCGGTCGAGTTCAAGCCGTCAAAAGCCCCGCCCAAAAAGACTCCCTAAACAAGGAATTGAAATGCCCCAATCCCGCAAGATCATCATCGACACGGATCCCGGCCAGGATGATGCCGTCGCCATATTGCTGGCGCTCGGCAGCGCCGAGCTGGAGATCGTCGGCATGACCGCCGTCGCCGGCAACGTGCCGCTGAGACTCACCGAAAAGAATGCACGCAAGATCTGCGAGCTGGCCGGCCGGCCTGACATCAAGGTCTATGCCGGCGCCATCCGGCCGCTGGCGCGCGAACTGGTAACCGCCGAGGAGGTGCACGGCGAGACCGGGCTCAACGGACCGCAATTGCCCGAACCAACCATGGAGCTGCAGGCCCAGTACGCAGTAGATTTCATCGTCGAGACGCTGATGAAGGAAGAGAGCGGCACGATCACCCTGTGCGCACTCGGCCCGCTCACCAACATAGCGCTGGCGCTGATCCGCGAGCCGAACATTGCGCCGCGCATCAAGGAAATCGTGCTGATGGGCGGCGGCTTCTTCGAAGGCGGCAACGTCACCCCGACCTCCGAATTCAACATCTATGTCGACCCGCATGCCGCCGATGTCGTATTCAAATCCGGCATTCCGATCGTCATGATGCCGCTCGACGTCACCCACAAGGCGCTGACCACCGCCAAGCGCACCCAAGCCTACCGCAAGCTCGGCACCAGGGTCGGCACGGCCACGGCGGAGATGCTGGAATTCTTCGAACGATTCGACGAAGAGAAATACGGCACCGACGGCGGTCCGCTGCATGACCCTTGCGTCATCGCCTATCTGCTGAAACCCGAGCTGTTCAGGGGCCGCAACTGCAACGTCGCTGTGGAAACCGCCTCGGAACTCACCATGGGCATGACCGTGATCGACTGGTGGGGCGTGACCAAACGGCCGAGCAACGCCATGGTGATGCGCGACATCGACCACGATGCGTTGTTCGCGCTGCTGCTGGAAAGGCTGGGCCGGCTTTAGGGCCGCTTCCTTCTCCCCTCGTGGGGCCTTGTGGCCCGAAGGGCGGGCGAGGCCCGTGACTCGCCCCGGGCGGAGGATCTGCATGCAGCGCCGAGACGGTTGAGGGTGTTGGCCGGAGCGCTGTTGGTGCCAAGCTGGAACACCCCCTCATCCGGCCGCGGAGCCTGTCCTCGGGCTTTCCGGAGGCAAGACCCGTGGGCGGCCACCTTCTTCCACGAGGGGAGAAGGAAAAAAGTGCCGCTCACTTCGCCTTTGAAAATGCCAGCCACAGGCCGCCGCCGACCAGAAAACTGCCGCTTATCCGCGACAGCAGCTTGACGCGGCCGGCCGAAAGCAGGCGTCCGGCGCGGCCGGCGGCCAGCGCGTAGGTCGAATCCGATACGGCGGCAAAGATCATGGCGGTGAGGCCCATGACGCCGATCTGCAACCCATGGTTGCCGTCAGGGGCGATGAACTGCGGAAAGAAGGCGCCGAAGAACACCAGCGTCTTGGGATTGCTGATCGCCACCAGCAGGCCCTGCAGGAAGAAGCCGCCGCGCGGTGTCTTTGCCGATCCGTCGGCGTTCAGCTTGCCCTTGGAGCGGAACATCTGCACACCCATCCAGATCAGATAGGCGGCACCGATCAGCCTGACCCATTCGAACCAATGGCCCATTCCCGCGATCAAAGAGGTCAATCCGATGCCGACAATGGCGATCATGATCGCCAGTCCGGCCTGTGTGCCGGCGACGTTGGCGAGGCCGGCGCGAGAGCCATGGCGGATGCTGTTTGCGATGATCAGCGTGACCGTCGGTCCGGGTACCAGGATGATGACAAGGCAGGCGACGAGATAGGTGGCATAGAGTTCCAGCGACATGGTTTCCTCAACAGTATGCGGCTTTGCGACACGGCTGACCGCGATCAATGCATGACAGTAACGCGGGTGCAAGCCGGCAAGAGATGTCGCTGGCAATCTTGACCTGGATTTAGGCTCCAGCCAGCCACGGCAGCGTCGTCTCGTAGGCTGCCGCCGCTTTCAGCACGGCCATGTCGCCGCGCGGCCGCCCGATCAATTGCATGCCCATCGGCCTGCCGCTGCCATCGAAGCCGGCCGGTACACTGACCGCCGGGCAGCCGCCCAGCGTGGCGAGCGCTGACACCTGCATCCAGCGGTGATAGCTGTCCATGGCACGCCCGGCCACCTCCCTGGGCCAAGGAGTACCGACATCGAAGGGAAAAACCTGCGCAGTCGGCAGCGCGATCAGGTCGAAGCGGTCGAAGAGTGACAGCAACGTTCGATGCCAGGACGAGCGCCTCACCGTGGCGGCGTGGATTTGCGGTGCCGTGAGTTGCAGCGCCTGTTCCACCTCCCACACGGCCTCCGGCTTCAGAAGAGCGCGTTTCAAGGGATCGTCGTAATGTGCCTTGAGCGCACAACCGCTGCTCGCCTGGCGCAGCGTCACGAAGGCCTGCCACAGCGCTTCGAAATCGACATCCGGCACCAGCGCTTCGGTCTGAAAGGATGCCGCGGCGAACCGGCCGAGAGCGGCCTCGCAAAGACTAAGGATGCCGGGTTCGACCGGCAGATGACCACCGAGATCGCCGAGCCAGGCGATGCGGCCGCCGGCCGTCGGCGTTTGCAGTCCCTGCAGGAAGCAGCCCTGTTTGTGATGCGAGAGCGGCGCGCGAGGGTCGTAGCCAGCCTGCTCGTCGAGCAGCAACGCCATGTCGCGCACGCTGCGGCCCATCGGTCCTTCGACGCCCATCTGGGCGTGGAAGACGTCAAGCTCGGGGCCGGCCGGGACAAGTCCCTGCGACGGACGGAAGCCATAGACGTTGTTGTAGGCGGCCGGGTTGCGCAGCGAGCCGCCAAAGTCGCTGCCGTCGGCGACAGGCACCATGTCGAGCGCCAGTGCGACCGCCGCGCCGCCGCTCGAGCCGCCGGCGGTTAAAGCCGGGTCGAAAGCATTGAGTGTCGGGCCGAACACCGTGTTGTAGGTATTGGAGCCCAGGCCGAATTCGGGAACGTTGGTCTTGCCGATGATGATGGCGCCGGCCTTGCGGATGCGCTCGACGAAATAATCGTCTTCCTGCGGCACGAAATCGGCAAAGATCGGCGAGCCGAAGCTGGTCCTGAGGCCCATGGTCTGCGCGAGATCCTTGATGGCGATCGGCAGGCCGAACAGCGGTCCGGCATGCCCAGCATGCGCCAGATGGGCGTCTGCCCTGTCGGCCTCGCGCAAGATGTCGGCACGGTCGCGCAGCGAGACGATGGCATTGACCAGCGGGTTTACCGCGTCGATCCGGTCGAGGAATGCCGTCGCCACCTCGCGCACCGACAACCGCCTGCGCCGGATCGCCTCGGCAAGATCCACGGCGGACAGGCGGCAGATATTGCCGGCAGGCGGCGCGGCGTGTTTTGTGGCCGGACGCATGGCTCTCACCTGGCTGGCGTGTTTTGGAGCGCCGCCTCGACGTCCTTCGCTAGTGGGATCGCCGGCTGGGCGCCGGGCTTCAGGCAAGCGAGCGAAGCAGCGGCTGCAGCACGGGCGAGCGCCTGGTCGAGCGGCAGGCCGGATGACAGCCCGGCGGCGAAATAGCCGCAGAACGTGTCGCCGGCGCCAACCGTATCGACCGGAGTGACGTTCAACGCCGGAACCATCAGGAGATCGGCTGGCGTGGCGGCCAGAACGCCGTCACCGCCGAGCGTGACGACGATTGTGCGACCGGTCGTCCCCGCGAAATCGCGCATCCGCGCCGGGCGATCGCGGCCGCTCAGCGACAGCGCCTCGCCATAGAGGTCGAATTCGGTTTCGTTGGCGACGACATAGTCGGCCTTGCCGAGGAAGGCGGCCGCCTCTGCGCGGAACGGTGCCGTGTTGAGCACGGTAACCGCGCCTGCCGCCCGTGCTGCGTCCAGTGCTGCATCGACAGTCTGCAGCGGGATTTCCTGCTGCAGGAGCACGACATCGCCCTTCTTCATGAAAGCCTTGGAGAGGTCGCCTGTGACGACCGAATCATTGGCGCCCGGCACCACGGCAATGACATTCTCGCCGTCGTCGGCGACCATGATCAAGGCCGTGCCGGTCGAGGCGAAGGTTTCACCGACACCGGACAGGTCGACCTTGCCGTCCCGCAACAGCGCCAGCGCTTCGGTGGCGAAATTGTCCTTGCCGACCGCGCCGACCATGCGCACCTTGGCGCCGGCACGCGCGGCGGCCAGCGCCTGGTTGGCGCCCTTGCCGCCGGGTGCGGTGGCGAAACCGGAGCCACGGACCGTCTCGCCCGGTGCGGGCAAGCGGTTGACATTGGCGATAAGGTCGAGGTTGATCGAGCCGACAACGATTATCAAGTGGTGCCTCCCTGCTGACTGCGGGAAGCTACTCCGTAAGGCCGCCGCTTGCCAGACCGCGCGATCTAATCGCGTCAGGTCTGAACGCGCTTCTCAGCGCAACTCCAGGCGTCGGCGGTGCCGACATCGACAATTGGCGCGCGATTTCAGGATCCGACCTGTCCCGCTTCCCAGCCAAGGATGGCGCGTTTGCGCGTCAGGCCCCAGTGGTAGCCTGTGAGCGCGCCGGACTTGCCGAGAGCCCGGTGGCACGGCACCACGAACGACATCGGATTGGCGCCAACCGCGGCACCCACCGCCCGGCTGGCGCTCGGTGCGCCGATGCCGGCGGCGATCGAGGAATAGGTGCAGGCCTTGCCCATCGGGATGCGCAGCAGGGCCTCCCAGACGCGGACCTGGAAGTCGGTGCCGATCAAGACGACGCGCAGCGGCTGGTCGGCGCGCCACAGTGCCGGGTCGAAGATGCGCGCCGAATAGGGCGCCGTCGCGGCCATGTCCTCGACATAGTTTGCGTTCGGCCAGCGGCCGGACATGTCGACAAAGGCTGCGCGCTCGTCGCCGGCATCGCTAAAGGCGAGGCCGGCAAGCCCACGATCTGTGACCATGATCAGGGCGATGCCGAAAGGCGAGATATGATAGCCGTAGCGGATCGTCAGCCCGGCGCCGCGCGTCTTGTAGTCGCCCGGCGACATCGCCTCGTGGGTGACGAAAAGGTCGTGCAACCGGCCGGGGCCTGACATGCCGACCTCGAAAGAAGCCTCGAGCAGCGGCATGCCGGAATCGAGCAGTTTGCGCGCATGGTCGAGCGTGACCGCCTGCAGAAACGCCTTGGGCGACAGGCCGGCCCAGCGAGTGAAGAGCTTCTGCAACCCGGTCGGCGTCTCGCCGACTTCCTCCGCCAATATTTCGAGCGACGGCTGGTCACGATAGTCAAGGCTGATCTTCTCGATCGCGCGCCGAACAACTTCGTAGTCACCGCCTTCGGGTGTGATGTCTTTCTTCAGAATAGCTGTCTGTGCGTTCATCGGGCCATCTCCTTGATCGTGAATATCGTCCTTCGCGGCTCCGATCACCACCCGAAACTTGCCTTCTCGTCATGTGCATCCAGATAGATCTGGCTTCGAGCAAGGAGCCGACGAGGGCTGGCGAAAACGTGCATCCCACCAAGGAGAAGTAGACGCTGCCGATTGCCGTTTATGGCAAGGCACCGCAGAACCGGTTCGCGAACGAGGCGGTTCGCTCACATTCAGCGCGCTTTCGCGGTCGCCAGGGCGCGCGAAAAGGCTGACGCAAAGCTCTCGCGGTCATCGGGATTGAGGAAGCCGCCGATCGGCACATTCTGGCCTTGTGCTTCCACCGCCATCCTGGTGATGCCGATTTCGGCGTGGCGGGCGACCGAAAAACGCGCCCAGAACGGATTGAAGCGATGGGCTTCCGATTTGCCTGATGGCGCGGTCTTGCGGATGTCGAGGCTGGTGCGCGAGACCGACACTTCCTCACGGGCGCGGGCGGCACGATAATTGGCGCGAAAGGCGATGTAGACGGCGATGACGTCGAGACCCAGGAAGCCGAACACCGGCCAGGCGCCGCGCGACAGGAAAAACGCTCCGGTGACCAACGAGCCGAACAGCAGAGCGCCCATCAGGATGGCAAAGCCGGTTTTGCCCAGCGACCGATGCGGTATCAGCAACGCCTGGAAGAATGGCTCGTCGGCCTGATATGAGGCGTTTGTGTCGCTCATGCCGGGATATTATAGGAAGGGAATGACGAGCCCCAAGTCCAAAAAATCCTCTACACCCAAAAATGAATTGCTCCCCGGCCGACGCGACGGCGCGAACGCCAAACCGCGTGCCCGGCCGGTGCGGTCCGATTCGCGCTACAGCCCGGCCGAAGTGCACGAGATTTTCCGACGCTTTTCCGTTCAGCGGCCCGAGCCGAAGGGCGAACTCGAACACATCAACGCCTTCACGCTGCTGGTGGCGGTGGTGCTTTCGGCACAGGCGACCGATGTCGGCGTTAACAAGGCAACGCGGGCGCTGTTCAAGGTCGCCGACACGCCGCAAAAGATGCTGGCTCTCGGCGAAGCCAAGGTCGGCGACTATATCCGCACCGTTGGGCTCTGGCGCAACAAGGCCAAGAACGTCATCGCGCTGTCGGAGGCGCTGATCCGCGATCATGGTGGCGAGGTGCCCGACGACCGCGATCAATTGGTCAAGCTGCCGGGCGTCGGGCGCAAGACCGCCAATGTCGTGCTCAACATGGCCTTCGGCCAGCACACCATGGCGGTCGACACGCATATCTTTCGCATCGGCAACCGGCTGCGGCTGGCGCCCGGCAAGACGCCGGAACAGGTCGAGCAGGGGCTGTTGAGGATCATTCCGGACGAATACATGCGCCATGCGCATCACTGGCTGATCCTGCATGGCCGCTATGTCTGCAAGGCGCGCAAACCGGATTGCCCGGTCTGTGTCATCGCCGACATCTGCAAGGCTGAGGAGAAGACGAATGATGTTCCGGCGCCGCTGGTCGAAATTGCGCCGCTCGAACCCGTAGGCGAAATTCAGTAGCCGTAGCCGCGCGCCATCGCCGCGGCGAAGACCGGGATCAGCAGGAAGATGAAGACTTCGGCGCGGACATAAGTTCGAACGGATGCAAGTTGTGCTGTCGGCACTTGAAAGCCGGGGCTGGCCGAGGCCTGCCTGCTCCAGGACGCAAAGCGGACCGTCGGGACGATCGACAGCAGGCCGACGGTGACGAAGGCCACCATCTTTGCCCAGAACGCCCAGTTGTAGACGTAGAATTCCCAACCCTTCAGGCCGTAGATGACGCGTCCGATGCCGACAACGATGATCAGCATGGCGATGATGCCGTAATGGCGATCGATGCCGACAAGCCGCCGAAGCGTCGCGGCGGGCAGATCGCCGCGGATCAGGACAAATTCGGCGCCGATGATGCCGGCCAGTGAAAACACCAGCAGATGATGAAAGATGGCAAGCAGAAGATCGGTGGTATCCATGCCCTTTTCCCTCCGTCGGACGGCACAGCGGACGCTGAATCAGTTTCGTGCGAAGGGTAGCATCGTTCGGCAAGAATCCCATGCCGGAGCTGGCGTTCGCGGCTACGTCCCTGCGTTGTTGACGCCAAATCCTGACAAACTAAATTTTGCCCATGACCAGGCTGAAACGCGCCTTGAACCCGATGCCGGACGACATTCGACCGCTTTGACAAAGCAAGGATTGATGACGGCCTATGATGACAGACCGGATTATCAGAAGAACGACTATCTCGGCTGGATCGCTCGTGCCAAACGCGCCGAGACAAGACACAAGCGGCCCAGATGCTGGACGAGTTGAAGCGCGGCGGCGTCTACATGAACATGCCGTGGCGCGGCTGAAATCGCGCTTGTCGGGTCACAGTTTCCCGCGGTCGAAGCGCCTCGACCTCGTTTCTCGCGCTGGAAGATGATCTGCCCTGTCCTGGCTCTTGTTGGACATTTGGGCGACATGCATGAGGCACCGGCAAAGAAACACTTTGAATTTGCGCATGATCGTTTCGGAGGCGGTTTTTCGGCGATCGTGCGCCGCGAGGCAGAGTTATGGGAATTCCAGGAGCAGCCAGTGCACCGGTCATCGAGACGAAGCGAACCATCTTGCGGCCACACCAGCTCGATGATTTCGATGCCTATGTTGCCATGTGGGCCGATCCGGACGTCACCCGCTTCATCGGCGGCAAGCCGCGCACGCGCGAGGAAAGCTGGATGCGCTTCCTGCGTCATGCCGGCCTGTGGTCGCTGCTGGGCTACGGCTTCTGGGCGATCGAGGACAAGGCATCCGGCCGTTTCATCGGCGAGGCCGGTTTCCACGATCTGAAGCGCGACATGGTGCCGTCGATCGAAGGCGTTCCGGAAGCCGGTTGGGCGCTGGCCCCGAGCGCACATGGCCAAGGGTTCGCCAGCGAAGTCGTCGGACGGGCTCTCGCCTGGGGCGACGAGGCATTCGGGCGCGCAAGGACGGTCTGCATCATCGATCCGGAAAACACCGCTTCGCTGAGCGTCGCGGCCAAATGCGGCTACAGCGAAGTGTTGCGGACCACCTATCACGACGATGCGACGATCCTGCTGGAACGGCAGCCCTAGCGGTTGCGGCCTGTCATCCGGTGGTTCTGATCGGGCCGAATCGAGGCTTTCTAGGCCTGCCGCTTCAGCACCGGGCCTTCCGCTTCGGCCTTTAGGGCCGCCTGTTCTAGCATCGAGGCGTCTTCGCCGAAAGCGCGGGTGGCGCGCGCGGCCGCCTCGATCAGCGGATTTTTCATGCGCTGTAGAAAGGCCGCGTCGACGCGCGTGCTCGGGCCGGACAGCGTCAACGCACCGAGCAGGGTGTGCCCCGGCCCGAACACTGGTGCCGAGACGCCCGCCGTCTCGGGGTCGCGATCGCCGACCGACAAACAATGGTAGGTTTTGCGGATCGTCTCGTATGGTTCGCCCTGCTGACCGGAAAACGCCGCAAGCACGCGGCCGCCTGTGCCGGCCAGCAGGGGCAGCACGTCGCCTTCCCGGATGGTGTAGCGGATGGGATGCTTGGACTCGACGCGGTAAAGACAGGTGCGCACGTCGCCCGAACGGACATAGAAGGCGACGCTTTCCCAGCTTCGCTCGGCCAGATCGCGCATGATCGGCAGCAGGATGTCGATCGCCACCACCGAACGCTGGTATAGGGCGCCCAGCCGAAAGGTGGCAGGGCCGACACGGTAGCGGCCGTCGTCGAGACGCTCCAGCAATTGCCCGCGCAGCAACGAGTTCGCCAGCCTCAGGATCGTGCTCTTGTAGAGGCCGGTGCGCGCCGCGATTTCGGCCAGGCTGAGCGAACGGTCGGCAGCAGCGAAAGCATCGAGGATGGCGATCGCTCGGTCGAGCGCGGCAACGCCGTTGGTCGACGCAGGCTTGGTTTGTGTTACGGTTATCCGCTTGACCACGTCGTTCCGTTCCCAGTTGGACAGAAGGGCCGATCGGAACAATTGTGCCGCATCCGGACAGTTCTGTCCAGCAGAATGCCATTCCGGTTGACAGAACGATGCAAAGACTGCATGAATTTTTGTCGAGCGGGTCTGAATTCAGGCTACGTTGCTGGCAGGCACCGGAGGAGGTGTCGTGATTGGAGGAATCCCATGCTGAACAGACGCAGATTTTTAACGAGCACCGCCGCTGCCGGCGCCGCCGGTTTCGCAGCGTTGCATCTCTCGCCCGCTTTCGCGCAGGACGCACCGCAGATCCAGATCTTTGTGCCGGCAGCGCCCGGCGGCGGCTGGGACCAGACGGCGCGCACGATGGACCAGGTGCTGCGCAGTGAGAAGCTGATCTCCGGTTCGCAGATCACCAATGTCGGCGGCGCCGGCGGCACAGTCGGCCTGCCGCAATTCATCAGCCAGTGGAACGGCAAGGGCAATTCGCTGATGGTTGCCGGCATGGTCATGGTTGGCGCTATCATCGCCAACAAATCGGCCAACAATCTCACCGAGGTCACGCCGATCGCCCGCCTCACCGGCGAATTCGAGGCGCTGGTGGTGCCGGCGGCCTCGCCGTTCAAGACAGCAGCGGATTTCGTCGCCGCCCTCAAGGCCGATCCGACCAAAGTGCCGGTGGCAGGCGGTTCGGCCGGCGGTTCGGACCACATATTGTTCGGCCTTATCGCCAAGACGGCCGGTGTTCCGGCAGCCAACCTCTCCTACGTGCCGTTCGCCGGCGGCGGCGAGGCATTGTCAGCGCTTCTCGGCAACCAGGTCGCGGCCGGCATCTCCGGCTATGGCGAGTTCTCCGAACAGGTCAAGGCAGGCGCGCTTCGGCTGCTCGCCATTTCCGCGGACAAGCGCCAGGAAGGCATCGACGCACCGACGATGAAGGAATCCGGCATCGATGTTGAACTGTTCAACTGGCGCGGCGTCTTCGCACCGCCGGGCGTTTCCGACGCCGACAAGGCGGCGATGATCACGCTGGTCGAGACGATGGCCAAAAGCGAAGCCTGGGCCACCGAATGCAAAAACCGCAACTGGACGCAGATCCTGCTCACCGGCGACGACTATGCGAAATTTCTCACCGAAGACACGGCTCGGATCGCAGCCATCCTCAAGGACCTCGGCCTTGCCTGATGTCCCCGGAGAGGGGCGGTCCGCACTGCCCCTTTCCGATGTTCGCCAGCCGCATGGACATAGGATCCGGCGCGAGTGAAACTGCGATGAGGTCGGCCGTGGGAGACCGGCTATCCAGGGAGGACGATCATGAGCACCAGCGACCAGCAGGCGGCGCGGCCGCGCCTTGCCGTGCCCGAATTGCTGATCGGCATCGGGCTTCTTGCCTGCGCCGGCGCAGTGGCCTGGCAGACGCTGTCGATTCCGGTGTCGCCGCTCTACTCCAAGGTCGGCCCGACCGTCTTCCCCTACATCACCATGGTCGGCATGACGATCCTTTCCCTGCTGCTGATCGTCGCCGCATTGCGGGGCGGCTGGCAGCCGGAAGAAGAAAAGGAAACCCCGACCGACTGGAAGGCGATGGGCATCGTCGCCGTCGGACTGGTCGCGAATCTTGTTCTGATCCAGCCGCTTGGCTTCACCGCAGCCTCGGTGATCATGTTCGTTCTCATCTGCCACGGATTCGGCAGCAGACATCCGCTGCGTGACGTGCTGCTCGGCCTGATCCTGGCGCTTGCCGCCTATTTCGGCTTCGCCAGGGCGCTCGGCGTCAACATCGGCGCCGGCTTCATCGAGAACCAGCTGAACACGGGTCTCGATTCGATTATCCGTATGTTGAGAGGCTGAAGCCATGGAAACGCTTGGCCATCTCGCGCACGGATTTTCGGTCGCTTTCACGCCGGTCAATCTCATGTGGTGCCTGCTCGGTACGACACTGGGGACAGCGATCGGTGTGCTGCCCGGCCTCGGACCTGCGCTGACCATCGCCCTGCTTTTGCCGATCACCTACCAGGTGGCGCCGGAAGCGTCCTTCATCCTGTTTGCCGGCATCTATTACGGCGCCATGTATGGCGGTTCGACGACATCGATCCTGCTCAACACGCCGGGTGAAAGCGCGACCATCGTCACTGCGCTGGAAGGCAACAGGATGGCCCGTTCCGGCCGCGGCGGCGCGGCACTTGCCACTTCGGCGATCGGCTCCTTCGTCGCCGGTACACTCGGCACGCTGGGCGTCGCCTTCCTGGCCCCGGTCGTCGTCAAATTCGCGCTGTCCTTCGGCCCGGCCGAATATTTCTCGCTGATGGTGCTGGCCTTCATCACGGTTTCGGCGGTGCTCGGCTCGTCGTCGGTGCGCGGCCTGACCAGCCTGTTCGTCGGCTTCGTCATCGGCATGATCGGCGTCGACCTGCAGACCGGGCAACCGCGCTTCACCTTCGGCATGAGCCAATTGCTCGATGGCGTCGACGTGATCGTCGTCGCCGTCGGCCTCTTTGCGGTCGGCGAGACGTTCTACATGGCCTCGCGCCGCTATGCCGGCAAGGACGAGATCGTGCCGCTGAAGGGCTCGCTCTACATGACGGCGGCCGAATGGGCACGCTCGTGGAAGGCTTGGCTGCGCGGCGCCCTGCTCGGCTTCCCGATCGGCGCGCTGCCGGCCGGCGGCGCCGAAATCCCGACCTTTCTGTCCTATGCAATCGAGAAAAAGCTCTCCAAACGCAAGGAGGAGTTCGGCACGGTCGGCGCCATCGAAGGCGTTGCCGGGCCGGAAGCCGCCAACAACGCATCGGCCGCCGGCGTGCTGGTGCCGATGCTGACGCTTGGGTTGCCGACCTCGGCGACGGCCGCGATCATGCTGTCGGCCTTCCAGAGCTATGGCATCAATCCCGGGCCGATGCTGTTCATGACGCAGGCCAATCTGGTCTGGGGGCTGATCGCCAGCCTGTTCATCGCCAACATCATTCTCGTCATCCTCAACCTGCCGCTGATCGGGTTGTGGGTGCGGCTGCTGAAAATCCCGGCGCCGCAGCTCTATGCCGGCATCCTGGTGTTCGCCACGGTCGGCACCTACGGTATTTCTCAGTCGCCGACCGACCTCGTCATCCTCTATCTGCTCGGCGGGGCCGGATTCCTGATGCGGCGCTTCGATTTTCCTACGGCGCCGGTCATCATCGGCATGATCCTGTGGCCGCTCGCCGAAACGCAGTTCCGCCGCGCGATGACCATCTCGAACGGCGACTGGTCGGTGTTCTACAAACATCCCCTGTCGCTGACGCTGCTGACGCTGGCGTTCATCGGGCTGATCGGGCCGCATATCTACGCTTACATCGAACGCCGGCGCATGCGTGGACCGGAACACGTGCCGGGCGATGCTTGACCTGTTTGTGACATCATGACCGATCTGCTGTCCGGCATCCGCGTCCTCGACCTGACCAATGTTCTGGCCGGCCCCTACTGTGCCTATCAGCTGGCGCTGCTCGGGGCCGATGTGATCAAGGTCGAGGCGCCGCAAGGCGGCGATCTGGCGCGCCAGCTCGGCGGCTCGCCGGAACTCAACAGCACCGGCATGGGCGCTTCATTCCTGGCGCAGAACGCCGGCAAACGATCGGTCGTGCTCGATCTCAAGAAAGAGGCCGATCGCGGACGCTTCCTCGATCTGGTCGCCTCCGCCGACGCGCTGGTCGAGAATTTCCGCCCCGGCGTGATGGATCGGCTGGGGCTCGGCTATGCCAGGCTGAAAGAGGTCCGCCCCAGTCTTGTCTATTGCGCGATTTCGGGCTTCGGCCAGACCGGGCCGATGCGCGACAATCCGGCCTATGACCAGATCATCCAGGGTCTTTCGGGCATCATGAGCATCACCGGCACAGCGCAGACCGCGCCGCTGCGTGTCGGTTATCCCGTCGCCGACACGCTGGGTGGGCTGGTCGGGGCGTTCGCCATCACGGCGGCACTTGTGAAGCAGAAGACGACAGGCGAGGGCGCTTTCCTCGACGTGTCGATGCTCGAATGCACGCTTTCCGCGCTGGGCTGGCCGGTCTCCAACTATCTGACGGCAGGCGTCGAGCCGCAGCCGATGGGCAACGAGAACATGACGGCGGCACCTTCCGGCACGTTTCGCACCGGCGACGGTCTGCTCAACATCGCCGCCAACAAGCAGGAGCAGTTCGTCACGCTCTGCCGGCTGGTCGGGCTGCCGGAGCTGGCGTCGGACCCGCGCTTTGCCGAGCGCGAGACGCGCAAGCGCAACCGCATCGCCTTGAAGGCGCTGATCGAGGATGCCCTGGCGAACAACTCGGCCGCAGCCTGGGAGGAGACGCTCAATCGCGCAGGCGTGCCGGCGGGCAGGGTGCTGACCATCCCGCAGGTGCTGGCCGAGCAGCAGGTGATCGAGCGCGAGATGACCGCCCGCTTCGATGGCATGCCGAAGATGGACCGGCCGCTGACCGTCGTGCGCGGAGGGTTCATGGTCGACGGCGAAGCACCGTTGCCGACCAGGCCGCCGCCGGCGCTGGGCGAGCACATGGACGAGGTGTTTGCCAGTCTGCCGCCGCGCGTCAAGAAAAGGGCGCAGGCATGAGCGACGCGAGAACATGAGCAACGTTGAGAAAAAAACCGGCCGCGAGCGCGGTGAGGAATGGTGGCAGACCGATATCATCGAAATGCGCCCTGGCGTGATCCGGCTGCGTGGCTATGAGATCCAGGACCTGATCGGCCGCGTCAGCTTTCCGGCGATGATCTGGCTGATGCTGCGCGGCGAACTGCCTGGCGAGGAGCAGGCGGCGCTGCTCGGTATCGCGCTGGGGGCGGCCGTCGACCACGGGCCGCAGGCGCCGTCGATCGCCATTGCCCGCATGGCGGCCACCTGCGGCGTCGGCATCAACAGCGCCATGGCTTCAGCCATCAATGTGCTTGGCGACGTGCATGGCGGCGCCGGCGAGCAGGCGCTTGCCTTCTACGGCGACATCGCCGCGGCACTGGACGCAGGCGTGACGCTTGCCGATGCCGTCGCGTCGCGGCTCGATCGCTTCTTCGCCGAGGAAAAATCCTATGTGCCGGGGCTCGGCCATCGCTTCCACCCGGTCGATCCGCGGGCGCCGCGTCTCATCGAGCTGACCCGCGATTTTGCCGCGCGCGGCGTCGTCAGCGGACGTTTCGCCGACATCGCCGAGGCTGTCGAGGCCGAGGTCGCGCGGCGCAAGGGCAAGAAGATCCCGCTCAACATCGACGGCGCCACCGCCGTCATCTATGGCGAGCTCGGCTTTCCGCCGCCGCTGACACGTGGCCTTTTCGTGCTGTCGCGCTCGGTCGGCATCTTGGCGCATGCGTGGGAACAGTCGCAACAGAGCGACCGCAACAAAGGACCACTGCCGCGCGAATGGTTGTGGGCCTATACCGGCACGCCGGTCCGGTCTTTCCCTCAGGGAGAGGACGACGCCAAATGAGACCTTGGTTCAAGTTCGCCAGCGGGCGCTGGCTGGGGAATTTTCAAGTTCTTCAGCAGCGTTGAAAGTTCGGGCTCGTCGATAAGCACGGCTGCGTCTGCCGGCGCCAGCCATGCCCGCTGCCGCCTTTTGGCTTCCTGCCAGTTGGCCAGTTCCTCCGTCACCGCCAGCAGGTAGACGGTGACGTCGACGCGGACGAAGCGGTTCGTCAGCCGCTTCCAGTAGGAATAGGTGCCGGCCGGCTGCTTCAGCGTCTTGCCGAGGACGCCGGCTTCCTCCCGCGCTTCGATGGTGGCTGCCCTGCGCCCACTCTTGCCCTTCATCGGCCAGCCCTTGGGCACGATAAAGCGCCTTGTCGATATCGAGGTGACCAGCATCACCTCGACGCCGCCATGCCTGCCCAGCCGAAAGGGAATTGCCGCGACCTGGCGGATCCGCTCGCCCTTCCTCGCCTTGCGCACGACCTTCTTCTTGGTGGCTGCCATTGCCGACGATCCAATCAGGGCAGTGCCCAAGCGCAAAGGCACGTTGCGAAATCAAAACCGCCTTTGATGCTACTTTAAGTAGAGCGGCGTTCAAGCATATCGCTAAATAAATGAAAACGCCGGGCCATCAGCGGCAGACGCTGATGAAGCGGCTGCCCGATCGCCGCAACTGGCAAGTAGGCGCCATCTGCGGCACATCTGGCCGTTGCGGCACGACCACGCGATCCTGGGCACGGAACTGCTGTTGCTGCTGCTGAAATTGCTGCCGTCGAAGCCTGTTCTCCAGCATCTGCAATTCGCCTTGCAGGACCACGGTATTGCGATTGGCGGGAGCGACGTTCTGCGCGGAGACAGCCGCGCCCGACAGCATCGCTGTTGCCAGGGTTGCCGACATCAAGATCGTCGAAAGGCGAAGCGGCGACATCCATCCATTCCCTTACGAAACAGAACCTTGCGATTATATAGGGCGTTTGTCTGATGATGCCATGGATTAAAACCCCACGCCGGAGCGGAATTGGCTGACTAGCCAGTCAGGGCGCAAAGCCCGTCGACCGATGTGTGCTGGCAAAGGGCACCAATACGAGGCCGACGACAAGAAGCTGGAGGGCATCCTGCAGTTCCATGCCTTTCAGGCCTGGATTGGATAATTTGAACCGCAACATCGCACAGTTGAAAATCGCGGCACGGGCGGCGCTGCGTTCCCCGGAGCCTTTGGCCACGGCACGGCGATAGCCCAGCTGCGCGACTATTCGCGGAATGCGCGGCTGATCTGGTCGGTCAATGGCTTCATCAGAAACGAGATGACGGTGCGATCGGTCGTGCGCATGAACGCCTCCACCGGCATGCCCGGCTTGAGGCTTTCCGGATCCAACGAGCCAAGCTTGCCTTCGTCAAGCCTGATCCGCACGCTGTAGTAGGATAGTCCGTTCCGCTCGTCTTCGACGAGGTCGGGAGAAACCGTTGCTACATGTCCTTCGATTTCCGGCGTGACCTGCTGGCTGAACGCCGACAGCCGCAGATGGACAAGCTGGCCGGGCTGGACCTGATCGATGTCTTGAGGCGCGATGCGTGCGTCCACAGTCAATTCGTCAGCGGTCGGGACAATCATCATAATTGGCTCGCCGGTCGTGACGACGCCGCCGACCGTATGGATCGCAAGCTGATGCACCCGTCCGTTCTGGGGTGAACGAATATCGGTCTGTCTAAGCAATTCCTCCGCGGCGATCTTTCGCTCTGCCAATTCTGTGGTTCGAGCCTCCGTTTCGCGTAATTCTTTCGCGACCTCGCTGCGCCAATCCTGCTGGATCTGGATGATGGCCATTTCTGTTTCGCTGATTCTGCCGTTCGCTTCGGCCATCGCAGCGACGAGTTGGCCGCGCCCTCCCTCGATCTGAGCCTCGCCCCGCTCTAGGTCCAGGAGTCGCGACCGCTGGACGAGTTTCTTTTCCCAAAGGCCCCTGACGCCCTTGATCTCGTCGCGGACCAACGCAATCTCGTGCTCCTTGGCCGCCCTTTGTGCCTCGAGGCCCGCTATCTCCTCCTTGAGCTGGCTCACCCGTTGCCTGCGTTGCTCGATTTGGGCACGGTAAGCTCCCCGGCGCAAAGCGAAAAGTTTCTGCTCCCCGCCGATCACACGCGCCACATGTCCAACAGAGGAGCGGCTGGTGAGATCCTCGGAAAAGGCTATCGTCTCGGCACCCTCACGCTCCGCTGTGAGGCGTGCCTCCCGCGCCGAGAGTTCGTCCAGGGTATTGGTTATGACGGCGAGATTGGCGCGTGTAAGCGTGTCGTCGAGACGGAGCAAAATATCCCCTGCTCTGACTTCATCGCCGTTGCGCACGTTGATCTCACCCACAACGCCGCCGCTTGGATGCTGAACCGCCTTGACGTTGGATTCCACTGCGATATGGCCGGTAGCGATGACGGCGCCTGACAATTCCGTCGTTGCGGCCCATGCACCAAGGCCGCCGACAAGCAGCGCCACGGTTGCGGCGCCAAGAAGCATATACCGGCGAAGGGATAAGTCGTTCTGCGTCGGCTGCGATCGCACATCGGTAGGGAGGTTAGCCCGAACGAACAGCAGCCCGCCGATTTTGCCCTTGACGCCGGCCAGATGGCTCGCTCCGGCACGAATATGCGGAATCATCACCCTCACGCCGTTACGCGCGCCAAAGAACGATCGATCATGAAATAACGTCATCCTGATGCCTTTTCCTCCGGGGCAACTGCTTGAAGCGTTCCCACGGAGGCACTCCGCGTCGTGCCCCGGACGACCAGATCCCTCGCCCCAAATGCGTGCTGACGGCCGGAGTCGAGAACAAGTAAAAGGTCCACTGCCGCCAGGGCGCTTGGACGATGGGCGATTACGACAACCACGCCGTGCCGCTGTTTGACTGCAAGGATCGCCTGGGTCAAAGCCTGCTCGCCTCCAGCGTCCAGATTCGAGTTCGGTTCATCCAAAACAACGAGGAAAGGATCACCATAAAGCGCGCGGGCCAGTCCGATGCGCTGCCGCTGTCCTGCTGAAAGCGATGCGCCGCCCTCGCCGATCTCGGTCTGATATCCGCGAGGCAAGCGCAGGATCATTTCGTGCATGCCCGCGGTCTTGGCCGCCGCGATAATGGTTGCCGGATCCGGAGAAGGATCAAAGCGGGCAATGTTTTGAGCAATGGTGCCTGCGAAAAGTTCGACATCTTGCGGCAGATACCCGATGTGCCGCCCCAGTGCCTCAGCCGGCCACTGTTCGATGGCGGCGCCGTCCAGGCGGATTTTGCCGCGCGCTGCCGGCCAGACGCCGACGAGCGCCCGCGCCAGTGACGATTTGCCCGATGCACTCGGACCGATGACACCGAGCGCGGAGCCGGCGCTCAGCGAAAACGTAATGTCCTGTACAACAAAACGGCGCTCGCCTGGCGGAACGACGCCGATCCCTTCAACCGAGAGTTCGGTCCGCGGCGGCGGCAGCTGCAAGCGATCCTCTGTGGCGGGGAACTCCCTGAAAAGTTCGCTCAGCCGATGCCAGCCTTGTCTAGCGGCAAGAAAGTTCTTCCAGTGCGCAATTGCGAGTTCGACTGGCGCCAGCGCTCGCGCGGTGAGAATAGAACTTGCGATGATGATGCCAGGCGTGGCTTCCTGGCCGATCACCAAATACGCTCCGATCGCGAGAACGACTGATTGCAGCAGCATCCTAAAGCCGCGGGAGAGCGCGCCGAATGAACCCGTGACATCGCTGGCACGCATCTGCGCCTGCCTGTATTTGCCGTTTGCTTCCGCCCAGCGCGAGGCCATAGTGGATCTCATGCCCATCGCTTCGAGCACCTCGGCATTGCGGATGCTTGCCAGTGCGATATTGCTGCGCGCTCCGGCATATCCAGACATTTCAGTTGCTGGATGGCGGACCGTTTTCTCCGTGAGCACGGTCAATGCCAAAAGCAGGATCGCCCCAATCAGCGCAGCCAGGCCGAGCCAAGGATGGAAGGCAAAACAGAGCGCGAGATAAAGCGGCATCCACGGCAGGTCGAAAAGAGTGGCGGGACCACCGCTGGCCAGGAAACCGCCGATTTGATCGAGATCGCGCACCGGCTGCATGCCCTCGCCCGAACGGCCTCTGGCCAAGGGCAATTGGGACATCACGCGGTAGGTCCGCTCACTTAGGCGCTCGTCGAGTCCGCTGCCGATACGCGCCAGCACCCGGCCGCGGATCGCGTCGAGTGCACTTTGAAAAACAAATAGAATCGAAATCAGCAGGACCAGAGCCACCAGCGTCGGCACGCTACGGCTGGGCAGGACCCTGTCGTAGACCTGCAGCATAAACACCGAGCCGGACAACATCAGCACGTTGATAAGGCCGCTGAAAGCCGCCACCGCCAAAAAGGCGCGCCGGAAATGCGCCAGGCAGGCAGCCAATTCGGACTTCGCCCTCGGCGGGCGGAGCTTCTCTGAACCAGATTGTGACATTGATGTCCCCTCGATCAACCGCATGCGTCAGCAGGCGATGCGGGCCCATAACTGCAGGCCCGCATCGCCCGGCATTGGCTACGCGGCCTGATCGGCGATCACGCTGTTGTTATGCGCAGACAGTTGCTCGATGAGTTTCGCAGCCAGCGCGTCGGCATCGCCCGCTTGCGTATGTGCATACTCTGCCCAATCAAAAGCCGGTCTCGGATCGCCCGAATTTGCTAGCGCGGTCGACGCATTGTCCCGGACCTGCTCGATAGCGTCGTCGAGTTGGCCCCGAGCGTTCCCGAGTTGTGGAAACACGATGTTATCGCCGTCAAGCGCCACCTGTGCACCACTCTCCTTAGCCGTGCCAGGCGTTCCTTCAGCCTCCTCATGTTCGGCCAGGGTCTGGTCAGACCGGAAGTTTACGCCCTGTTTGCCGAAGAAGGTTGCAAGCCACTGGGAGCCAGAATTCGGCTGCCCAGAATCCGGCGGCGTGGTCGGGGCCGGTTCAGCTTGCGCCGTTGGTGTCGGGGCCGGCTCAGCTTGCGCCGTTGGCGTTGGTTCCTGCTGCGGCGCCGGATCGGAAACTGCCGCCGGTTCATCCTGAACGGCAGCGACGGCTCCCTGCTTCGGATCGACGAGATCGACTTTGACGTTCTTGCTCCCGACAGAGACGGTGCGCGTCGAAGCTTCGATGCCCGCTCCCGAGAAGGTTACTGTGTAGGTGCCGGGCTTGAGCGCGAGGTCGTAGCCGCCGGCGCCCATGGTCTTCGTCGTAAACGTCGCGCCCGTCGAACTCTTCGCTGTGATGGTGAGACCGGATAGACCTTCACCGGGATCGTAGAACCTATCCCCGTCCTTGTCGTCGATCGCCACACCGGTCAGGAACAGGTCTGATCCGGTCTTGGCGAAATTCTCCGCCACGAAACCGCTGGAGCGCCCCCGGTAATCGCCAACCTCGAATCCAAGACCTACCTCGCGGAAGTTCCCGTTGAGGATGTTGGCACGATGACCCGGGGAGTTCATCAGGTTGTTGTGCAGGAGCAGAATCTCGTCATTGTAGCCCGTCGGTGACCTGGTCGTAGCCCATGCGATGTTCTCTCCTGTCGCCCAGGAGCCCGTTAGGGTGTAGCCGGCAGCCTTCATACGCTGGGTGGGCGAGGACCCTCCCGACCCCGTGTGAGAAAAGGTGTCGGTTGCAAGCATCCATCTGCTGTGCCCCTCAGCCGCCTCGCTGAGATCATTATCGAAGGCCAGCGGCTGCACGCCGGCCTTAGCCCTCTCCGCGTTGATAAGTTCAAGTAGATATTGTTCATGTGCGCTATGTTGCGGCATTAGGTCGTCGCTCCACTGTTTCGTTTTTGGACGGTCCCGCCAAGATGTAGAATTTACCCAATCACGCTTGGTAAAAGCCGACTGTGGCTAACCTGCGGCAAGCAGCTGTTAACCATGATTTTGTTAAAGAGAATTTGTGGGGATGCGATAACACAAAATTTCATATTGTAATGCAACCAGCAAGTGTGACATTCAATTATGCGCGTTCTCGCGATGCGCGACGTGCGCGCCACGCCGTGACGAGTTGCGAGAGTGGCGGCCGCGGCTATGCCGCCGGCAAGAGGTCGGGCTCTCGTCATTTACCCGCATGCCGCCGGGATCCAGATCGGGACGGCGCCCGGTCCGGTCCCGAACGCCTCGCGTCGACCATTGCCATTAACCGAAGGTTGTGCGCCGATCCTGGACATCAGGGACCCGTGTGGCCGGGCCGTCTCGATCGCTGTCAAGATCGTTAAACGAAAAGCTGATCAAGTCGGCTTCGCCGTGCAACCGGGACGCTTGGTTGTGGAGCGCTGGATCAGCTGCAACAGGCGGCTGATGGTAGACGCGCGCCCCGCAGTGGGGTTAGACGGGCCCGCCCGCGGCCCTCGCTTCAGTCGACTTCGCGCAGGCGGTATCCTACGCCGGTTTCGGTGGTGATGTAACGCGGCTGGTCGGGCGTTTTCTCGATCTTTTGCCTGAGCTGCCGCACATAGACCCTGAGATACTGCACGTCGGTCGAATCGCCCCAGACCTGCTTCAAAAGAAACTGGTGGGTGAGAACCTTGCCGGCGTGCTGCACGAGGATGCGCAGGATGTCGTACTCCTTCGGCGAGAGCTTTATCTCCCTGTCCTCGATCATGACGATGCGCTTCACCAGATCGACCGTGAGATCGCCGGTGTGGAAGACCGGCTTCTCGCCTTGCTGCTGGAACTTGTGGCGGAGCGCCACGCGGATGCGCGCGACAAGCTCGTTCATGCCGAACGGCTTGGTGATATAGTCGTCGGCGCCGAGATCAAGTGCCGAGACGATGCCGGCCTCGTCGGTGCGGCTGGAAAGGATGACGACGGGAACATCCAGGCCGTCGTCCCGCCATTTGCGCAGCAATTCGTGACCGCCCATGCCGGGCAGGCCGAGATCGAGCAGGATCAGGTCCGGCTTTTCCGTCTCCACGAGTTCGATCGCCGTCTTGGCGTTCGGCGCCTCGCCGATCGCATAGCCCTGGCTGCCAAGGCCGACGCGGAGCAGCTTGCGGATCGGCGGTTCGTCATCGACGACCAAAATCCTGACGTCCAGGTTCGTCATGGCAAGTTCGTCATGGCAGGTCATCCATGCCGGGGTCGCCCACATGTTGGTCTGCCGCTACCGGCATCCTGATGGTAAAAACCGCACCCGGGCGGTCGGTCCTGTTGGCCGCCGAAATCGTCCCGCCCATCGCCTCGATGAAGCCACGGCAGATCGAGAGCCCGAGCCCGGTGCCGGCACGGACCTGATCGCCCTTGCGCACCCGGTGGAACGTGTCGAAAATGCGCTCCAGATCCGCTGGCGGAACGCCTGGCCCGTCGTCCATGATCTGCAGCATGACGGAACCATTGTCGGCCCAGCCCTGCAGGCGGATCGTCGAAGCTGGCGGGGCAAATTTAGCGGCATTGTCGAGGAGATTGAACAGCGCTTGCTCGAACAGGACGGGGTCGACCCTCAGCATCGGCAGATCCGTGGGAATGTCCATTTCGGTCTTGTGTTCGCCGATGATTTTTCTGGCTCGATGCAAGGCGGTGCCGACAATGTCGCCGACATAGTGGAACGCGTAGTTCGGCTCCATCGCACCGGATTCGATCTTGGTCATGTCAAGCAGATTGGCGATGAAGCGGTTCAGCCGCTCCGATTCGTCGAGCACGGTCGACAGCAGGTCCGCCCGGTCCGTTTCGGGAAGCGCCGGCGCAAATTCCCGCAATGTGCCGGCGGCGCCCATGATTGCGGCAAGCGGCGTTTTCAGGTCATGGGAAATCGAGGTCAGCAGCGCCGAGCGCAGGCGGTCCGCCTCGGCCTCGAGCCTGGCCCGGTCGACGTCGGCAACAAGCTGGATGCGCTCGATCGCGACCGCCGCCTGATCCGCGAGCGCGTCGAGCAGGCGCTTCTGTTCGGGGGTCAGCAACGGGCCTTGCTTGTCGTTGTCGAGGCCCACGACGCCGACGGCGGTGCGACCGGTCCGCAACGGCAGATACAGGCGTCTTGCTCCGGGAAGCGTGTCGGCGCCGCGGCCTGCGGGGCGATCGTGCTCCCAGGCCCAACGGGCGGCCGCGATGTCGGCCTCGGCCAGCGTGTCGTCGGGTGGGTAACCGGCCTTGACGGTGATCGTGCCGTCTTCCGGCAGCAGCAGCACCACGCGCAGCTTCAGCATCGAGGCGATCTGGAAGGCAGTCGCCCAGAGCACGTCGTCTAGCGTGCCGGCGCCGGCGAGCTTCTTCGAGAAAAGATAGATATCTTCCGTGGCACGTGCCCGCGCGCGGGCAGCGACCGCCTGTCGCTGCACCCGCGCTGTCAGATTGCTGGCAATGACCGCAACAACCAGGAAGGCAGCCAGCGCCACGATGCTCTCCGGGTCCTGGATCGTCAGCGTGTAGCGTGGTTCCAGGAAGAAAAAGTTGAAGACAATGGCGCTGATGAGGCAGGCATACAAAGCCGGCCAGAGACCGCCGGTCACCGCCGACGTCAGAACCCCGATGAGAAAGATGATCGCCAGATTGCGGACGTCGAGGAACTGGTGGAGAAGGACCGCGAAGGCGAGCGAGCCAGCAACATAGGCCGTGGCCTTGAGATAGGGCCAGATATCGAATTGCCACTGCTCGTCCGCCACCTTTACGGTCCGTGACGTCGCCTCGTCGTTGCGTTCGTTTCCCGAAATGACATGGACGCTGATGTCGCCGGCATTGCGGATGAGATCATAAGTGAGCGAGCCTTCGATCAATTCCCGCCAGCGCGAACGGGTCGGCCTGCCGATCACGATATGGGTGAAGTTGTTGGCGGTCGCATGGCGAACGATGTCCTGCGCGACGTTCTGGCCTGGAATGGTCGTTACTTCGGCGCCAAGCTGCTCGGCAAGGCGCAGCAGCGTCGCGAGCCGATCCTTTTCCTCCTCGGACATGGCGGCTGAACGAGGGGTATCGACATGAAGCGCCGTCCAGGGAGCGCGGAGCCGGTCGGCCAATCTCCGCGCATAGCGGACGCGGGCCGCCCCGCCCGGACGCGCATCGACGCAGACGAGAACCCTTTCCCCCGCCGCCCAGGGCCCGGGTATGGCGTGGGCCTGCATGTGGGTCAGCAACTGCTCGTCGACGCGCTGGGCGGTGCGGCGCAGCGCCAGTTCCCTGAGCGCCGTCAGATTGCCCGGCGAGAAATAATTCTCGATCGCGCGCCGGGCGGTGCTGGGGATATAGACCTTGCCTTCCTCGAGCCGCTTGATCAGGTCGTCGGGCGTGAGATCGATGATCTCGATGTCGTCGGCCTGGTCGATGATGGAGTCTGGAACCGTCTCGCGCACCCTGACGCGCGTGATCTGCGCCACGACATCGTTCAGGCTTTCGACATGTTGTATGTTGAGCGTGGTGTAGACGTCGATGCCGTGCGTCAGGATTTCCTGAACGTCGAGATAGCGCTTGGGATGGCGGCTGCCCGGTGCGTTGGTATGGGCAAGCTCATCAACGAGGACCAGCGCCGGACGCCGGGCAAGGATGGCATCGAGATCCATTTCCTCGAGGATGCGCCCCTTGTACTCGACCCGATGACGGGGAATCACCTCATAGCCGTCGACCAGCACCTGGGTTTCCTTGCGGCCGTGCGTCTCGACGACGCCGATCACCACGTCCACTCCGTCGGCCAATCTTGCACGGCCCGACATCAGCATTTCATAGGTCTTGCCGACACCGGGTGCTGCGCCCAGAAAAATCCGCAGACGACCGCGCGCCTCCCGCTCCGCACGGTCAAGCAGGGCGTCGGGTGAGGGTCGGGTTTCGTTGCTTCTGTCGTCCGGCATCACAATCGATCATGAATGGCGCCGGGGATGGTGTCGATCCCCAGCCTGCCACTCATTGCTTCCCACAATTCATTGCTTGATGGCCTCGTCCAGCGCCAGGTTAAGCGCCAGCACATTGACCACAGGCTCTCCCATGAAGCCGAGCTCGCGGTCCTCCACATGGCTGTCGACAAGCGACTTGACACTGGCTTCATCGGCGCCCCTGGCCCTGGCCACCCTGGCGACCTGGAAATAAGCGGCCTCGGGGCTGATATGCGGATCGAGGCCGCTGGCTGAAGTCGTGACCAGATCGATCGGCACCTTCTGGTTCGGATTTTCCGCATTCAGCCTGTCGGCATCGCTCTTGACGCGGTCGATCAGCCTGGGGTTGGTCGGCCCGAGATTCGAGCCGCTCGAAGCGGCGGCGTCGTAGCCGTCGCCCGCAGCCGACGGCCGGCCATGGAAATAGCGCTCGCTGGCAAAAGCCTGGCCAATCAGTTCGGAGCCGACGACCTTGCCGTCCCTCTCGATCAGGCTGCCATTGGCCTGGCGCGGGAACAAGGCCTGGGCGATGCCGGTCATGCCGATCGGATAGATCAGGCCGGTGAGGATGGTGAAGAAAACGATCATGGTGATGGCGGGTCTGATTTGCTTGAGCATCGACTTCATTCCTTATGCGAGGCCAAGCGCGGTGATGGCCATGTCGATCGCCTTGATGCCGACGAAGGGGACGATGATGCCGCCGAGGCCGTAGACGAGAAGGTTACGGCTGAGCAGCGCGGCCGCGCCGATGGCGCGATATCTGACGCCCCTCAGCGACAGCGGGATCAGCGCGACGATGATCAGCGCGTTGAAGATGATGGCCGAGAGAATGGCGCTCTGCGGCGTCGCCAGATGCATGATGTTAAGCGCCTGCAGCGGACCTGATGTCTGCCCCGGCGCGATGTAGAAGACGGCGAACAGGGCCGGGATGATGGCAAAATACTTGGCCACGTCGTTGGCGATGGAGAAGGTTGTCAGCGAGCCGCGCGTCATCAGCAGCGCCTTGCCGATTTCGACGATCTCGATCAGCTTGGTCGGGTCGCTGTCGAGGTCGACCATATTGCCGGCTTCGCGTGCGGCGACCGTGCCGGTGTTCATGGCAACGCCGACATCGGCCTGCGCAAGAGCAGGCGCATCATTGGTGCCGTCGCCGCACATGGCGACGAGCTTGCCCTTGGCCTGTTCGTCGCGGATGAGCTTCAGCTTGTCCTCGGGCGTCGCCTGGGCAAGGAAATCGTCGACGCCGGCCTCCGCCGCGATCGCCGCCGCCGTCATCGGGTTGTCGCCGGTGATCATCACCGTGCGGATACCCATCTTGCGCAGTTCGGCGAAGCGTTCCCTGATGCCGCCCTTGACGATGTCCTTGAGATGCACGACGCCGAGCAGGCGTCCGTCGCGCTCGACCGCAAGCGGAGTGCCGCCGGATTTGGCGACATCGTCGGCGATCGCCTGGAGGTCGCGGACGGTGTCGCTGCCGGGGCGCGTGCCATGCGTGGCGACGGTCGACTGATTGACGAACGCGAGCACCGAATCGACCGCGCCCTTGCGAATCGAAGAGCCATCGATGTCGACGCCGCTCATGCGGGTTTGCGCAGTGAAGGGCACGAAAGCGGCATGCAGTGTCGCCATGTCGCGGGCACGGATGGCGTATTTCTCCTTCGCCAGCACGACGATCGAGCGGCCTTCCGGCGTCTCATCGGCAAGCGAGGCCAACTGCGCCGCGTCGGCCAACTCCTGCTCGGTGACGCCCTTGACCGGGCGGAATCCCGTCGCCTGGCGATTGCCGAGCGTGATCGTGCCGGTCTTGTCGAGCAGCAGCGTGTCGACGTCACCCGCCGCTTCGACCGCGCGGCCCGACATCGCCAGCACGTTGAACCGAACCAGGCGATCCATGCCGGCGATGCCGATGGCCGAAAGCAGCGCGCCGATCGTCGTCGGGATCAAGGTGACGAACAGGGCGACGAGGACGGTCACCGAAATGGTGCCGCCCGAATAGGAGGCGAAACTCGGGATCGTCGCCGTCGCCAGCACGAAGATCAGCGTCAAGCCGACGAGCAGGATGTTCAGCGCGATCTCGTTGGGCGTCTTCTGGCGCGCAGCGCCTTCGACCAGCGAGATCATACGGTCGAGGAACGTATGGCCGGAGGCCGCGGTGATGCGCACGCGGATCCAGTCGGACAGAACCTGCGTGCCGCCGGTCACCGCCGAACGGTCGCCGCCGGATTCACGGATCACCGGAGCGGATTCGCCGGTGATCGCCGCCTCGTTGACCGAAGCGACGCCTTCGATCACCTCGCCGTCCGATGGAATGATGTCGCCGGCTTCGACGAGCACCACGTCGCCGACCTTCAGGCTGGTGCCGGGCACGAGCTTGAACCTGGTGCGGTCGTCGCCGCTCAACAGCTTGGCCTGGCTCTCGGTGCGAGCCTTGCGCAGCGAATCGGCCTGCGCCTTGCCTCGGCCTTCGGCGATCGCTTCGGCGAAGTTGGCGAAAAGCACGGTGAACCACAGCCAGATGATGATCTGCAGCGAGAAGCCGAGATCGCCGCCACCAGTGACGAGATCCTTGACGAACAGGACTGTCGTGAGCGCCGAGACCACGGCGACGACGAACATCACCGGATTGCGCATCAAGGTGCGCGGGTTCAGTTTCCTGAAGGCGCCGTCGATGGCGGGCAGCAGAATGCGGGCATCCATGATGACAGCGGATTTGGACTGGCTCATTTGGTGGCTCCAGTATCGATGTTGTTGGTTGGCGCCGATCGATCGGATGCCGAACGAAGATGCGGAAGCCCGGAGGCCAGCAGCCAGATCACGATCATGACTGCCGCAATGCCGAAGAACGTGGACATGGTCGGGAAAGGAGGCGGGGTTGCCCCTTTCCGATCATCTCGATGCCGAATCTTGCGACGTATGGTTTCGAGCCAGGACATAATTTTGATCCAAGGTGGGACGGTTCAGAAAGTCTGCCCGTGGATGCCAGCCAGGTGCTCGACGATCGGTCCGACCGCCAGCGCCGGGAAGAAGGTGAGGCCGCCTACGATCAGAATGACGCCGACCAGCATCCCGACGAACAGCGGCCCGTCGGTTGGGAAGGTGCCGGCGGAGGCCGGCACCGTCTTCTTGGCGACCAGCGAACCAGCGATCGCCAGAGCCGGGATGATGACCAGGAAGCGGCCAATCAGCATGCCGATGGCGAGCGTGATGTTGTACCAGGGCGTGTTGCCGGTCAGGCCGCCAAAGGCCGAGCCGTTGTTGGCGGCAGCCGAGGTGTAGGCATAGAGAACTTCGGAGAAGCCGTGCGGGCCGGCATTGGCCATCGAAGCGACGCCGGTCGGCAGCACCACCGCGATGGCGGTGAAGATCAGCATCGCCAGCGGCAGGCAGAGAATGGCGAGCATCGCCATCTTGACCTCCTTGGCCTCGATCTTCTTGCCGAGATATTCGGGCGTGCGTCCGACCATCAGTCCGGCAACGAAGACGGCGATCACGATGTACATCAGGATGCCGTAAAGACCGGCGCCGACACCGCCGACAATGACCTCGCCGAGCTGCATGTTGATGATCGGGATCATGCCGCCAAGCGCTGTGAAGCTGTCATGCATGGCGTTGACGGCGCCGCAGGACGCGGCGGTGGTGATCACCGCAAACAGCGCCGACAAGGCGATGCCGAAGCGTGTTTCCTTGCCTTCCATGTTGCCGCCGTCGATGCCCAGCGCATGCACCAGCGGATTGCCTGATGCTTCCGCCCAGTAGCAGACGGCGACGCCGGCGATGAACAGGACGCCCATCGCCGTCAAGATCGCCCAGCCCTGGCGCTGGTCGCCGTTCATGCGGCCGAATACGTTGGTCAGCGCCGCACCGATGGCGAAGATCGAAACCATCTGGATAAGATTCGAGATCGCGTCGGGGTTTTCGAAGGGATGCGCGGCATTGGCGTTGAAGAAGCCGCCACCATTGGTGCCGAGCATCTTGATGGCGATCTGCGAGGCTGCTGGCCCGACCGCGATCGTCTGCCGCGCGCCTTCCAGGGTTGTGGCTTCGAGATAGGCGCTGAGCGTCTGCGGTATGCCGAGATAGACATAGACCAGCGTCAGCACGATGCAGAGCGGCAACAGCAGGTAAAGGGTGCAGCGGGTCATATCGACCCAGAAATTGCCGATCGATTTGCCGGAAGCCTGGGTGAAGCCGCGGATCAGCGCGATTGCGACGGCGATGCCGGTCGCTGCGGACAGGAAGTTCTGCACGGTGAGGCCGGCCATCTGCACGAGATAGGACATCGTGCTTTCACCGCCGTAGTTCTGCCAGTTGGTGTTGGTCATGAAGCTGGCGGCGGTGTTGAAGGCGAGCCCGGGTTCGACGGCGCTCATGCCGGCCGGATTGTACGGCAGGCTGCCTTGCAGCCGTTGCAGGGCGTAGAGCACCAGGAAGCCGGCGAGGTTGAAGAACAACAAGGCCGCCGCATAGGTGGTCCAGTGCTGCTCCTCACGCTCGCTGGTCCCCGATATGCGATAAAGGCTCCGCTCGACAGGGCCCAAAATCGGCGAAAGGAACGTGCGGTCGCCGCTGAAAACACGATACATGTAGCCGCCGAGCGGCTTCACCAGCAAAACGACGATCCCGCAATAGACGAGGATCTGCATCCATCCGTTGAAAGTCATTGAAATAGCCTTCCGTGCCTGCGCCAGTTGCCGTTAGAAACGTTCTGGGCGAATGAGGGCGTATGTCAGGTAGACGAGAAGGAACAGGGTCACAGCGCCACCGAGGATATAGTCGACAAGCATGTTGCGGTCCTTCCGCCTAAAGACTGTCGCAGGCTTTGACGAAGGCGAAGAACAGGGCGAAAAACAAAAACCCTATCCCGAGAACGATGATGTCCATCGGAGCTGTTCCTTATTTTCGTTTTTGCACTGGCTTGCCTGCAGCCGGGCAGCGTTGAAGTCATGTGAAGACACTCTGTCGCGATGATAATGGCGACCGAGATGTGTCCTTCCCGACGAAATATGGATCCAAACCCCATAAAGGTTCGAGACGTGGCGAAGAGGAAAGAAATAAGAATCCTATAAAGGATTTGCCGTCGCGGCTCTCAGCGCGGCGCTCAAAGAGAAGCCGTGCGGCGGGACGAAGCCGCCGAAAATCAGCGATTTCGCGTATAGATCACGGCATAGTCGTCCGCATACGCCCGCTTCCAGCCGAGTTGATCGAAGAATGGGATGGGGCAGTCGTCCAGCGTGCGAATGGCTGGCGGGTGCGAAGCTGATGCGGGAACGAGGGCGGACTCGCTCCGCCAAATCGGCTGCTCAGCCTTCGGCCTTGAAGTTCTTGGCTTCCTTCTCGACCTTGGCGCTGTCCTTGCCGTGCTTGCGCATCAGATCCTTCGCCTGGTTGGGCGAAACGTCAGTTGTCTCGGCCAGTCGCAGGGCCTCCTTGTCGTCCGGTTGGCGTTTCTTCCGATCGGCCATTGCGGTCCGTTTGTCAGCCATCACAATGCCTTTATGCTCTTGGCGATTTCGTTCAGCACCTTGCGGTCGGTGCCGTGGCGCTTGATCAGCGTGCGAGCCTGGTCGGGAGTGATGCCGGCTTCCTCGGCGAGATGCCTCACCTCATAGTCTTCGTCGCCGGCTACTTGTGAGCGATCGCGGTTGTCGGTCTTGGTCTTGTCGTCGGGCATGGCAGTTCTCTCCTCCATTGGACCTTGAGCATAACGGCGGAGATTTCGTGAGGTTCCTTAATGCATGTCGCCCAAAAGTGCGCAGCGGTTTTGGGACAACGACATAAATAAACAGGAGCAATGCATGTCGCCCAAAAGTGCGCAGCGGTTTTGGGACAACGACATGCATAGCGACAGCAATGCGACGTGAAGCGCTTTAACGCCGCCCTTCGCGCACAAACACATGGGCTTCCTTGGCTGCCGCCGTGAATGCCCGCCGCGCAGTCCCAACCGCCCGCCGCTGCTCCATCGCATCCATCATGGCTTTCAAGGCCGCGCGATATTTCGGCCCGCGCTTTTCGTTTGGCCATTTGTCGACCAGAAGCGAGGCCGCCTGGACCGTCCTCGTCACAGAAAGCCGGCGTCCGGTGCGTTCGCTCTCGATCGTCACCGGAACGTCGAATTGTTCATCACGCATTGCCGCCACTCCTCGACTCCAAGGACAGCAACGGCGCAGCGGAGTTATTCGTTCCGACAGCGAATGGCGCGATCCATCCCGATCACAATTCATGGTTACGGAGTGGCTTATGTCGCCAGTCTCATTTTAGACAGTGCGCAAGCCAATTGCGGGCCGGGCGATGTGCATCAGCGGCACCGATGGTCGAACACGATCCCCATGGTCCTGCCAATTGCGGTCATGACGATAAGCTCGACCAGTTGGTCGTCGCTGTCCGTACAAGCTGGGCCTGCCCGGCGGATGGTATCTATTGCGGCTCTGGTCGATATGGTGTCGCCGGCGCGGAATTTTGAAAGCGCAGATGAAACGAGTTCATGGGCCGGCAAGTCAACGACAGGCGCTTTCGAAACGATGTCCATTGGCCTCCTCCGCCATGAACTCTCTGCCACGAGAATAATACGCCGAATGGTGGTTTTCGCCAGCGAAATTGTGGTCCGACCAGAGGCCAATCGGACACCAATCGAACTGGGACAGCTAGCTTTTTGCAGGGCTCAGCGCGATGCTGCCGACCTCGATTTCTCTCTGCCTTTCGCAGCTGGCTTGACCCTTATGCGCATCGCTCCACCCTCGGGATGATCGATCTCAAAGGCATTGGTCTTGCGCACGAGATCGCTCAGCTTGCGAAAGCCGAAGGTCCTGGGATCGAAGTCGGATGCCAGATTGGCGAGCTGATTGCCGACAATGCCGAGCGGCACCCAGCCGTCCTCGGTTCCCATCTGTGAAATGACCCTGGTGATGATCGGCGTCGCGGCGCTGGGCGGCTGCAAGGACTTCGTTGGCGCCGCATCGTTCGCGTTGGCTGGCGCAGTCGGCAGCAGGTTCTCGGTGTATACGAACCGGCGGCAAGCCTGCCGGAAAGTCTCCGGCGTCTTCTGCTCGCCAAACCCATAAACGTCGATCCCGTGCTCCCTGATGCGAGCGGCTAGGCGGGTGAAATCGCTGTCGGACGACACCAGGCAGAAGCCTTCGAACCGCCCGCTGTGGAGAAGGTCCATGGCGTCGATGACGAGCGTGATGTCGGATGCGTTCTTGCCGGTGGTGTAGGCGAATTGCTGCTGCGGGATGATCGCATGCTTCGACAGCACATCGGCCCATGCCTTTGAGCGGGTGCTGGAGAAATCGCCGTAGATGCGACGGACGCTTGCCTCGCCGATCTTCGCGATTTCCTCGAACAAACCGTCGGCAATCTTGGCCGAGGTATTGTCCGCGTCGATCAGCACTGCAAGACGTGGAGAACGTGGTTCGGTTGGCAAGGTGAGCCCCTGTTTTTGGCTGAGCACCAGAGACATATGGTGCAGCGGCGCCATGCGAAACCTTTTTATCGAAATACGAACGTCATCTACTTCTCCAGATACAAAATCATGCCGGCGTGGTGCAGCACGCCGTCAATGAACGTTCCGTCAGCGGTAAAGCCGGTGTCGTCCCAGTAGTCGATGTGATTTCCCCGGATCTCATAGCGCCCCTGGTATGCGCTCTTACGGTTCCCGCGCGCTTCGTCATAGCGACCATTTGGAAGCAAGTTGTGGCGGATATGGCCATCGGCCGTGACCCACATCCCGACATAGGGGTGGCTTGCCGAAGGTCTGGCAGCGGTATTTTGCGCGATATTCATTTGGGCGAAGCCTTTCTGTGCGGATAAGCCGGCCGCGCCGGCAACAAGCACGGCAGCGGCAAGTATGGAAATCTGTTTCATGGGACTACTTGCTGGCTGTCGGCCGGATGACGATCTCGTTCACGTCGACATCGTCCGGCTGTTCGATGGCAAAGCGCACGGCACGGCCGATCGCGTCGGGCTGCAGGGCAATGGCACGATAGGTCTTCATCGCTTCCACCGCGACCGGATCGGTGATCGTGTCGGCGAGCTCGCTCTCGACCACGCCGGGATGAATGCAGGTGACGCGGATGTTGTCGTGCTCCTGCCGCAAGCCATCGGAGATGGCGCGGACCGCGTATTTGGTTGCGCAATAGACCGCGGCTGTCGGCGATACTGAAAGCGCGCCGATGGAGGCGACGTTGACGACATGGCCGGAGCCTCGGGCCGTCATCTGCGGCAGCACCGCAGCGATGCCGTAGAGCACGCCCTTGATGTTGACGTCGACCATTCGGTCCCATTCATCGACCTTCATCGAGGCCATCAGCGACAACGGCATGACGCCGGCATTGTTGACGATCACATCGACTCGTCCCCAGGCCTGGCGCGCCGCATCGGCAAAAGCGGCGACATCGTCGCGGTCGGTCACGTCCAGGCGGCGTGTCATTGCCTCCCCGCCCTTTGCCCTGATCTCTTCTGCGAGCGCGTCCAGCCGACCGGTGCGGCGCGCACCCAGCATGACCTTTGCTCCTGCGGCACCGAGCTCCCGGCCGATGGCGGCGCCAATGCCGCTCGAAGCCCCGGTGATGAGCACGACTTTGTTGGGGGACAAGTTTGGGTTGAGGGACATGTTCGGTCTCGGTCTGGTTGATCTTGCGAACCGCCATGCAGCGATTGCCACGAAGATGGATCTGCTTCACTGTTGCGATAAGACGCCCATTTGTTTACAGCGTCGAAAGCACAGCTAACCAATGCAGCCGGATCTCAATGCGCTTGCCGTCTTCGCCCTCGTCGCCGAGGAGCGGAGCTTTCGCGCGGCTGCGGACCGGATGGGCGTCACCCGCTCGGCGGTGAGCCAGACGATGAAGCGGCTGGAAGAGACGCTCGGTATCGCGCTGGTCCAGCGCACGACGCGAAGCGTCAGCCTGACCGAGGCTGGCGAACGCCTCTACGCCGAGATAGCGCCCGCCATCGCCGACATGCGCGCCGCGATGGAGAGCACCGGGGACCTGCGCGGGCGTCCGCGCGGGCAGTTGCGGCTCGCCGTCTCGTCGATCGCCGAGCGCTTTCTTTCAGGGCCGTTCCTGGCGACCTTTGCCGAAGCCAATCCCGAGGTCCGGATCGACATCACGGTGACGGACGAGGAATTCGATATCGTCGCCGAGGGATACGATGCCGGCGTCAGGCTCGGCGAGGTGATCGAGCAGGACATGATCGCGGTGCCTGTCGCCGGTGACGAGCGGCAGCTGGCCGCCTGCGCGCCGGCCTATCGTGATCGGTTTGGCGAGCCGTCGCATCCGCAGGAACTCGCGGGCCATCGCTGCATTGGCTGGCGTCGCGCCCCGAAGGTCGCGCCCTATCGCTGGGAATTCGCCGAGGACGGCAAGGAGTTCAGCGTCGCGGTCGCGCCGGCGATCACGACCAACGACATGGCGTTGATGATAAAGCTCGCCATTGCCGGAGCCGGCATCACTTTCGGCATGGAGGAAAGCTTTCGCCCGTGGATCGCTCGGGGCGAACTGGTGCCGGTTCTCGTCGACTATTGCCCGCGCTTTGCCGGCTTCTACCTTTATTATCCGAGCCGTCGCAACGTCGCGCCGAAGCTGCGCGCGCTTGTCGAACACCTGCGGCGTCCTGGCTAGCGTTTTCCACGCGGACGATTGAACCGAAATCGCTTTCCGGCCGCCCGCTTTGGGACGGGAGTCCAGATCGTCAAACTCCGCTGTGCGCACCCGGTATCTCGATGTTGCATTTATATTAGTGTGAGCGCATGTTTTCATCAGCCGGCGCAAGCCGGTTAGGCCCGGCGGCCAGCCGGTCACCCCCAACAGGCTGCCGGGCCGCCAGCAACGGGTTGGGAGGACATGACATGCCGAAAATCTCGGAACTCTTTTTCAAGACAGCGATCGTCTTTCTTATTTTGGGAATTGCAGCCGGCCTGCAAATGGCAATTTCAGGCAATCACGGCGCCTACCCGGCTCACGCACACATCAATCTCCTGGGATGGGTAACAAGTGCAATCTTCGGTGGGTACTCCGCCCTGAACCCGGCAAAAGCCGCCCGCAGTATCGCAATGGTCCATTATGGCGTCTATAATCTTGGCCTGGTGGTGATGTTGCCGGCCCTCTACTTGATGCTGCATGGAAATCCGGCGCTTGAGCCGATCGTCGCCACCGGCTCAATGATCGTCGCTGCCAGCGTGCTCATCTTTGCGTTCGTGGTTTTCTCCGCCGAAACGGCGCGCTCAGTCTTGGGAATGCCTGCGGTTCCACGCTAAACGATGTCAGGATATTGCTGAGCCAGCAAAAAGGCTCGCGGCACCTCTGAGCGTTTGGTCATCATTGTGCCGGCAATGCCTTCGCGGCGGCGGTCAGGGCTGCCCGATCGTTGCCGTGCTTGCGGATCAGTTCGCGCACCTGCTCCGGCGTGATGTTGTTCTGCAGAGCGAAAAAGTTCACCTCATAGTCGAGCTCGCCGATAGCTTGTTGCGGTCACGAAAGTCGCTTTTGCTTTGGTCGTCTGCCATATCGCACGTCCTTTAGAATTTTCTAATATTGACTATGGCTAATATACGCCGATGACCTAGACTGGGTTCCATGCGCAGGCGGGCAGATGTCGGCACCGGCCGGCTAGAGTTCATTCCCCCGATGGAGCCCAAGCTGGTGGCCATGCCGCCCGAGGGTGACAACTGGATTCATGAGATCAAGCTGGATGGCTACCGCGCCCAGATCATTATCAACGGCCCCGAGGATATCCGCGTCTATACCGAAACCGGTAAGGACTGGACGCGTCAATATCTGGGGATCGTGGTAGCCGCGGGTGAGCTTGAGGTCAAGAACGCCATCATCGACGGCGAGGCGGTCGTCACCGACAAGGCCGGCATGCCCGACTTCAACGCGCTCCAGAACGCCGTCCACAACAATCCCTACGGCATGTACCTGTGCGCATTCGACATTCTGCACCTGAACGGCCATGATCTGCGCGACGTCGGCTGCAAGGCGCGCCGCGAAATTCTCAGCGGTATCATCAAGCCGCACAGCCGGATTCGGTTTAGCGAGGTCCTGCCTGGTGACGCGCGGTCGCTCTTCCACCTCGTCGAGGAGGTCGAGCTTGAGGGAATTGTCTCGAAGCGCGCCGACAGCAAATATCGCAGCGGCCTGACCTCGAACTGGCTGAAGACCAAGAGCTTCACAGTCGATGAATTCGAACTGCTGGGCGTCGAGCGCCAGCCCGGCGAGGCAGCCTTCGCCCTTTTGGCACAGCCCGGCACCGGGAAATATGTCGGTTCCGCCCTGATCAGCCTCGGCCGCGACATGAAGGAGCGGCTGTTCAAGCGGGTTCGGGAGCACGCCGGGCCGCCGCCAGAGGCCATGAAGAAACGGCCGGGGACACAATGGCTCAGGCCCGGGGTGAAGCTGCGCATCAGGCATCTTCGCGGCGACCACAGCCACATACGCAATGCGTCGCTGCTGGGTTTCGGTGACGAGAGCTAGTGCGCTTTGTCTGCCCCCTTTGAGCGACGGGCGCTTCGGCACCGCAGCCAGAACGACGTCGTGACCTGGTTCACGCGGCTGGCCAATGACTGGCTGCCCAAACCTTCATCCTTGGCTGCACCAGCGCTTCGCCGTCAATTAGCCGAAGCAGGAGCCGTATGCCCCTTGCCTTGATTGGGCTCGTCGGATCTGTGTGGGGCGCTCGGCAATGGGCGTGCCCACCGCTGTATTATGCGACGATCGAGCCCGCTACGGACATGCCCGGATGGGCGGCAACCAGGCCGCGAATTGGCCGCAATGTCCCGGTTCAACTGTCTGCCGTGGCTCATGCTATCCCTGAGGTGCGTGAAGTATGAAGTATCTGTTGTCTCTGGGCATTGTGCTCTTTTCGGTACCTTTATCGGCATCGGAGATCATCCTGGAGCAGGTCACATTGCGCCGAGGGATGGAAGGCGACACCAGGCAGTCGGGAGCCTTGGACGATCCGAAAACCTACAGCAAAAACAAGGTGTACCGTGAGGAAAAGGAGCCCGCAGCGAAAGCTGGCGTCGAGATAGACCAATTCCTGGATGATTACTATGCGAAAGGATTTCGGAAGGAATCTGGAGCCAACAGAGCAGTACACTACCTGATATTCTACAATTCAATCTCGGCACCGCAGTGCAAGAGGGAATATTTGATCCAGCGGGTAAGGCAAACCAAGATATATATATATTATCAAGAAAATAGGAAGATTGTCGGTAAACAAGTCAAGTATCTTGTGGAGGTTTTCAAGCTGAACAGCTGCGGGCACACCAAACGCGCCGACCGTCATAAACAACTTCATTTTCTGGGGGACGTCCAATCGCGAAAGACTGTCGTCGACATCGAGGTCGGTTGCGGCGAGGTGCGCAGCGTGGCCGAAGGATTGGCTTGGCCTTTCGATCAGAAAATCCTGTTTAAAGAGTTGCAGGATTATTCCAACAAACCCGGCCTCTACGACAAGGTCAGCTTCGAGTTCTCGAGGTCTTACAGCTTTGCTTCGGAATTCGACCGGAATGGACACAAGACAACGTTGCCGTATTTTCTCCAGTAACCTTCCTCGAAGTAGGTCCGACCTTGCTGCCTTTCTGCCGCCGCCGGGACCTGAAGTTTTTTTCCGGTGACAGTGCACCTTTTGTCTTCTTCCGTTCCCGCATTCCACCCGTCGCCCGCTGCCTCACGGTGGCGGGGCCTTTTGATGGGCACACCGGAACCAGAGCTTGGCGATCCGGTTAACTGGATATGCCAAACAAAATCAAAGACCCGCCACCGAAGCCCGCCCCGAAGAAGACACCTGTCCGTCGTCCCGACAAGAAAGCGTCGCCGGAGCCTGAACATGTGGACCCGCCGCCACGAGACGTGCGCGAGGCTCCGGCACCAAATCCAAACGGCGATAGGAAGTCATAACCGCCGCGCAAGAACGACGTAGCGCCTCGCCGCCTCATGACGGCGGCCTTCATTTCGAACCGGAATGACCCCTCAAAAGCAAGCTTTCGGCTGATCTATAGGCAATTACGGTGACAGTGCACTATTTCTTTTCCTCGCCTGCTGCGTCCCCATTACGCTGCGTGTTTTCAGTTTTCAGAGGCCCAACCGGCCAGCAGTAGGCGAGGCAAGCAACTGCGGGAACGGATACATTTTTGTCAGCAGACAACGCTGCCCCATTCCATAGCGCCTCTCCGAACTGTTGTTTCGGTGCTATGGTGTTCCTGCATGATCAGACTGCAAGGATATGAGGCATGCCCGAAATCACCCGCCGTACACTTCTTGCGTTCACGGCCGTAGCCTCGGTTGTTGACCCGACGTTTGCTGAAGGGGAACGTGCCTCACCCGAATTGCAGGCGCTAATCGGAGCCCATGAGGCCGCCTATGTCGCGCTCCACAGGGTTGTTCATCGAACGGACAGCAGCAGCCACGACCGCAAGAGGGCAGACCGGATTGAAGAGGACGCATTGCTGGCCATCTGCTCCTATCCTGCGATCAGTCGAGGCGAGCGCCGAGCCAAGGCCGAGTATCTGTTAGCCACTGAGGCACGGGGCGAACTTGACCTGGAAGAGCACATGCAGGCCATCCTGCACTCGATGATGCGTGGCTGATACCATTGTCACCGGCAGCCACCGCAATTCGATGGCTCCAGCGAGTTCAATGGAAAGCGGATGGTTCTGCGGCTCTCTTGGACTGCTCGGCCCGACGATGTGGGTGCCCGAACACGTGGGAGAGCATCACATCGAGCCCTTGAGACCGGTTCGAGGTGCAGCCGCCCGGTATCTACTTACGCGGCGCGTCGTTGAGCGAGGTGGAAACCCGAACGGGCTCGACGAGGCTCGACGGCGGTCACGATGCTGTGGTGGTGATCGCAGTACACGCGGTCAGGCGAAGTTGGCCCAGCACAAAAGCGGTGACCGCCGGGNTTGAGCGAGGTGGAAACCCGAACGGGCTCGACGAGGCTCGACGGCGGGCACGATGCTGTGGTGGTGATCGCAGTACACGCGGTCAGGCGAAGTTGGCCCAGCACAAAAGCGGTGACCGCCGGGCACTGACCGATCTTCGCGAACCGGGAAGCGGCATTGACAACTGCCCAGCTTGATGAGGGGGACGTCACTTGTTGGCAGTCTGGTATTTTCAGGCATGATGTCTTTCTGGTTCCTAAAGGTTGGCCGTACGTCATCGCCATGATCCAATAGTCTGATTTCCACCGTGGAGGGCAGCGACTGCGTCGGGCGAGTTCATCTCGCTTGGCTGGCTATGGAACACCATGTGGTGTCGGGAACTGCTTCAAGCAATTGCTTGCGGCTAGAAGCCACACCGCCGCTGATGGGTGCGCGAAGCAGGCATCCTTGTCCGTGCCGGTTGACCCCCGGGGAAGCTTGTCCGAAGGCGGGGTGGGTGCGGATTGTGGGGCCCACCACGCTGCGTTCTTTTCGGCTTTTAGGGAACCGGCCAGCAATGCGGATACATTTCGTCAGCAAACGATGTAGTCGCGTCCTAGAGCGCCTTTCCGAAGTGTTGCGCCGGCCGGCCCTGTCAGATAGCAAGGATATGACGCATGCCCGAAGTCACCCGCCGTACACTACTTGCGTTCACCGCCGTGGCGTCCGTCGTTGAACCACGTTTGGTGAAGGGGAAACTGCCTGACGCGAATGCAGGCGGAAGCGTCGTTTCGGATGGTTCGAGAATGCGGCAGGCTGTCGCGGATCGGGCCTGCGCAAAGCGCCAACCGAAGGTGCAAGGAAGGTGCAAGTAAATTCGACAACGATCGATATTTCTCAGCTAAAACAACCTTTTAGTAGGGAAATGTGGCGGAGAGAGCGGGATTCGAACCCGCGTTACGGTCTCCCGTAAACACACTTTCCAGGCGTGCGCCTTCAACCACTCGGCCACCTCTCCGTCCTGGCATTTTCGCTACGGCCGGTTTCGCCGCGCGGGTTGGGGAGATGCCGTCTCCTTGGGGATTCCCGGTCCGGAACTCCGCACCGTCGGCGCCGTCAACCAGCGGACACCTTTTCCCCACACCTGAGCCGTCAAAGCAACAGGCGCGGGGCTCATCTAGTCGATCCGGTGCCGAATGCCAAGACATAACAGCACTCTATTCGCTTTGTCGGACAGCGATGCTCTGACCATCCCACCAGCGCTGCCTTGGTAGCCGATCGCCGCGATCGGCGGCGTCGTCTTGGCCGACCGAGCGGCGAAAACCGGCGGCGCAGGTTCAACTTCGCGTGTCGCGATTGCGGATAAAGCTCGCAGATCCTATTTATCAGGCCGATACAGATATTTCTGAAGCTTGCGGGGAGGTAGGGTCTGGATGTTCCGCTTCGTCTTCCGTCTTGCCGCAATGGTTGCGCTTTCGGTTTCGGTCATCATGGCGGTGATGGACGCGACGCGCTCGGTGGCGGCCTCCGCCCTGGTCATGACCCCGCTCAACACGAGCTGGCTCGCCGTCGCGCCGGATACGCGAAGCGCCTTCGAAAGCTTCGTCCGCGACAGGCTTGGTCCGCTGCTGTGGGACGGCGCCATCGCCTGGGTGCTCAACCAGCCCGGTTTCGCGGTGTTCGCGGTGCTTGCCTTCATTCTCTACATGATCGGCTACCGGCGGGAGCGGGCGACCGGGCGGTTCGCCTAGACTTGATAATTTGTTGTTAAAGATCTTCTGGCGTCCCAACCAAGGCGTCCCCAACCAAAGAGAAGGGAGACTGCACATGTTTCTCAGCGACATGCTGAACAAGAAGCTCAACCTGCCGAAACCTGCCGAGGCGCTGCCGGGTCGCGCCAATCCTATCCCGACGGCATCCAATCATTTTGTCTCGAAGCGGCCGCTGAAGGGCCCCTATCCCGACGGGCTGGAGAAGGCGATGTTCGGGCTGGGCTGCTTCTGGGGCGCGGAACGCATGTTCTGGCAGGTCGAGGGCGTATGGGTCACGGCCGTCGGCTATGCCGGTGGCGTCACCCCCAATCCGACCTACCAGGAAACCTGCACCGGTTTGACCGGCCATGCCGAAGTCGTGCTGGTCGTCTACGACCCAAAAATCGTGTCCTATGCACAGCTTCTGAAGCTGTTCTGGGAAAGCCACGATCCGACGCAAGGCATGCGCCAGGGCAACGATGTCGGCACCACCTACCGCTCGGCGATCTACACCTTCGGCGATGCGCAATACCAGGCGGCGATCGCCTCGCGCGACGCCTACGAGGCCTCGCTGCGCGGCGCCGGGCGCGGCAAGATCACCACCGAGATCGCTCCGGCGCCGGAATTCTACTTCGCCGAGGAAGACCACCAGCAATATCTGGCGAAGAATCCCTACGGCTATTGCAATCTGCAGGGCACCGGCGTCACCTGCGCCATCCCGGCTGCCGTCTCCGCCTGAGGCCTTGGCGGGACGATGATCCCGGCTTTTCCAACAGGTCAAAATTCCGCGTGAATTTTGCTTCGGGCCGTGCCAGATTGGCCCGAAGCGGGAGGAAGACACTCCTGTCTGATGTCGCCTGCCTGCCGGAGAACCGGGCAGGCAGGCGGTGCATAACGGAAAAATAACCGACAGGGTGTGGATCACATGAAACGTATCGTTCTCGGCCTCCTGGCCGCAACTGCGATGGTTCTTCCGGCCTTCGCCGCGGACATCCAGCCAGCACTTCTCTACGATCTCGGCGGCAAGTTCGACAAGTCATTCAACGAAGCATCCTACAACGGCGCCGAAAAGTTCAAGGCCGAAACCGGCATCGCCTATGTGGAATTCGAGGTCTCAAACGCCACCCAGCGCGAGCAGGCGCTGCGCCGTTTCGCCGAGGATGGCCGCAATCCAATCGCCATGGCGGGCTTCTCCTGGGCAGATGCGCTGGAGAAGATCGCCGTCGAGTTTCCCGAGACCAAATTCGCCATCATCGACATGGTCGTCGACAAGCCCAACGTCCGCTCCGTCGTCTACAAGGAGCAGGAAGGCTCCTATCTCGTCGGCGTGATGGCGGCGATGGCCTCGAAGACCAAAAAGGTCGGCTTCATCGGCGGCATGGACATTCCGCTGATCCGCCGATTCGGCTGCGGTTATGTCGGTGGCGCTAAGGCGGCCGGCGCGACCGATGTCATCCAGAACATGACCGGCGACACGCCGGCAGCCTGGAACGATCCGGCCAAGGGCGGCGAGATCGCCAAGACGCAGATCGACCAGGGCGCCGACGTGATCTACGCAGCGGCAGGCGGAACCGGTGTTGGCGTGCTGCAGGCAGCGGCCGACGGCGGCAAGCTCGGCATCGGCGTCGATTCCAACCAGAATGGACTGCAGCCCGGCAAGGTGCTGACCTCGATGGTCAAGCGCGTCGATGTCGCCGTCTACAACACCTTCATGGACGCCAAGAACGACAAGTTCACCGGCGGCATCAACGATCTCGGCCTCAAGGAAGGCGGTGTCGACTACGCCATGGACGACAACAACAAGGCGCTTGTCGACGACGCGATGAAGGCGGCGGTTGAAAAGGCCAAGGCCGACATCATCGCCGGTACCATCAAGGTGCATGATTACATGTCGGACAATTCCTGCCCTTATTGATCGACCCGACACTGATTGCGAACCGCCGGGGCATGGTCCCGGCGGTTTTGTTTGGGGCAGCAGTTTTTCCTCCAAACAATATCAGCCATTCAGGACACCGATGCAGCAGACAATCGAACCAATGCACGAGGGCGACGTCGAGATGGTTGCGCGACTGCGGCTCGCTGTATTTTTTGAGGGCACCGGATGAACGCTGACGGAGGACACGGCGGGGCTGCGAAAGTTGTTGGCTGGCGACGGCTTCGAGGCTTCGCTGGTTGCCCGGATCGGTGGTGTCCCGGTCGGGACTTGCTTGCTGGTCCGCCATGAACTCGAGCCGGCGCATGATCTGACGCCATGGCTTGCCGGGCTGGCTGTCGTTCCCGAGCATCAGCGGTGCGGGATCGGCCGGGCTCTGGTCAGGGCGATCGAAGCGCATGCCGCTTCGGCCGGCGTCAGCAAACTTTATCTCTATACCTGGGAAGCTCGCGATTTCTACGCTACGCTCGGCTGGCATGCGGTCGAAACATTCGAGCAGGATGGCCGGACAATGCTGCTGATGACGCGCAGGCTCGGCCGTTAGCCTTTGCTCATCCTCGGTCGCTCACCAATGCGGCGGCTTGGTCACCGGCACGTCGGACGCACTCTGTTCCTCCAGCGCCAGGAAGCGGTCGGCCAGCGCATCGAGCTTGCGCTGCATGCGCTCGATCACCTTCCACTGCTCGGCGATCTGGCCGGACAGTTCCTCGATGGTCTTCTCCTGCTCGGCGGCGCGGATTTCCAGCGTCGTCAGCCGGTCGTCGGGCATGGTCATTTGAAATCCTCGATCCAAGCGATTGTGCAGGCTGCGGCCACGTTCGAAATTGACAAGCGCGCGGGGATTTGTCGAGAGTGAACGCTGCTCCGGCAATTGGCACAGGCGGGGCGTCATGCTAGGCGTTTTGACCAAGCGATAAAAATACGATGGGAAAGGCCGCATGGCGCAAGCCGCAATCGAGCTGGTCGGCATCAACAAGAGTTTTGGCGCCGTCCGCGCCAATCGCGACATCAATCTGGAGATCGCGCGCGGTACCATCCACGGCATTGTCGGCGAGAACGGCGCTGGCAAGTCGACGCTGATGTCGATCCTTTATGGTTTCTATCAGGCCGACAGCGGCGAGATCCGCGTCGGCGGCCAGCCGGCGTCGATCAAATCGCCCAACGACGCCATCGCGCTCGGCATCGGCATGGTACATCAGCATTTCATGCTGGTCGACAATTTCACGGTGCTGGAAAACGTCATTCTCGGCGCTGAAAGCGATGCGCTGCTGAAGAAGAGCATCGCCAAGGCGCGGTCCGAGCTGGAACGGCTCGAGCGCGAATATGGGCTGGAGGTCGATCCCGATGCGATCATCGAGGAGTTGCCGGTCGGACTGCAGCAGCGTGTCGAAATCCTCAAGGCGCTGTATCGCGGCGCCGAGATCCTGATTCTCGACGAGCCGACGGGCGTGCTGACGCCCGCAGAAGCCGACCATCTGTTCCGCATCCTCAGGCAGTTGAAGGAGCAGGGTAAAACGATCGTGCTGATCACCCATAAGCTGCGCGAGATCATGGCGATCACCGACACGGTCTCGGTCATGCGCCAGGGCACGATGGTGGCGACACGGGAAACCACGAAGACCACGGTCGGGGAACTGGCCGAGCTGATGGTCGGGCGCCGCGTGCTGCTCAGGGTCGAGAAGGGCGAGGCTGAAGCCGGCGGGGTCAAGCTCGCGGTGAGGAACCTGACGGTGAAGGATTCGCGTGGCGTCACCATGGTGGACAACGTCTCCTTCGATGTGCGCGCCGGCGAGATCGTTGGCATCGCCGGCGTCGCCGGCAACGGGCAATCCGAAATGCTCGAGGCGATTTCCGGCATCAGGCGCGCCGTCTCGGGCTCCGTCATGCTCGACGGCAAGCCGATCGATCTGACCGGGGCCGCCGATCCCGGCGAACTGCGCGACCGCGGCCTCGCCCATGTCCCGGAAGACCGTCATCATGTCGGGCTGGTGCTGGCCTTCGAGGAGAACGAGAATTCGATACTCGGCTATCACGACGATCCGCGATACCTGAAGGGACCGTTCCTCGACATCGACGCGATCCGCGACGACGCGAGGGACAAGATCGCCAAATACGACATCCGCCCGGCGGACTGCCGTCTCAAGACCGCGAATTTCTCCGGCGGCAACCAGCAGAAGATTGTGCTGGCGCGGGAAATGGAACAGGACCCGGGCGTGCTGATCGTCGGCCAGCCGACGCGCGGCGTCGATGTCGGCGCCATCGAATTCATCCACAAGCGGCTCATCGCCATGCGCGATCAGGGCAAGGCGGTGCTGGTGGTGTCGGTCGAGCTCGACGAGATCCGTTCGCTCTCCGACCGCATCCTGGTGATGTTTGCCGGCCGCATCGTCGGCGAGCGCGGCCCCGAGGCGAGCGAAGGCGAGCTTGGACTGCTGATGGCCGGCGTCGAGCACCGGGAGGCGGCGGAATGAGCACGCCTTACGCCAAGCTGCCGGCCTGGGCGGATTACGGGCTGATCCCGGTGATCAATCTCGCCGTTGCCTTCATCGTCGCCGGCCTCGTCATGCTTCTGGTGGGCGAAAATCCGTTCCGCGCTGCCGCCGTCCTGGTCGAGGGCGCCTTCGGCCGTGGGCAAGGCATTGCGTTCACGCTGTTCTACGCCACCACCTTCATCTTCAGCGGGCTGTCGGTGGCGGTTGCCGCGCATTGCGGCCTGTTCAACATCGGTGGCGAGGGCCAGGGCTATATCGCCGGTCTCGGCATCGGCATCGTCTGCCTGGCCTTCGACAGCGTGCTGCCATGGTGGCTCACCTTTCCGCTGGCGATCATTGCCGCTGCGGCGATGGGGGCGCTGTGGGCGCTGATCCCGGCCTATCTGCAGGCCAGGCGCGGCTCGCACATCGTCATCACCACCATCATGTTCAATTTCATCGCCGCCAGCGTCATGGTCTACGCGCTGGTCGGATTCCTGAAGCCGGCCAATTCGATGGCGCCGCAGACACGCACCTTCCTCGACGGCGCGCAACTGCCAAAGCTCAACTGGGTCATCGAATTGTTCGGCGCCAAGATCCGCTCGGCGCCGTTCAACATCAGCTTCCTGCTGGCGCTGGCCATGGCGTTTCTGGTCTGGGTGCTGATCTGGCGCACCAGGCTCGGTTACGAGATGCGCACCTACGGCCACAGCGCGAAAGCGGCGCGCTATGCCGGCATTTCGGAAACCCGCATCATCATCGTCGCCATGATGATTTCGGGCGCGCTGGCCGGCATGATGGCGCTCAACCCAACGATGGGCGACCAGCACAATGTCGCGCTCGAATTCGTTTCGGGCGCCGGTTTCGTCGGCATCGCAGTAGCGCTGATGGGGCGCCTGCACCCGGTCGGCATCGTGCTCGCCGCAATATTGTTCGGCATGCTGTACCAGGGCGGCGCCGAGCTCGCCTTCGAAATGCCGGCGATCAGCCGCGACATGATCGTCATCATCCAGGGCCTGGTCATCCTGTTCGCCGGCGCGCTCGAGCATATGTTCCGGCCCTATGTCCAGGCGCTGTTCGCCTCGCTCAGCCCGAGATCTGTTGGCATCGAAGCGATCAAGAGGAAGGGTGCCTGAGATGGATCTGTTCAACGCCATCATCCAGGTTCTGGACTCGACCATCCGCCTGTCGGTGCCGTTGCTGCTCGCCTGCCTCGCCGGTCTCTATTCGGAGCGGGCCGGCATTTTCGACATCGGGCTCGAGGGCAAGATGCTGGTCGGCGCCTTCGCCGGTGCTGCCTCCGCCTCCGTCTTCCATTCCGCCTATATCGGCCTCGGCATGGCCATCCTCATCTCGGTCGCTTTTGCGCTGGTCCACGGCTTTGCCTCGATCACCCATCGCGGCAACCAGATCGTCTCCGGCGTGGCGATCAATTTCATCGCCGCCGGATCGACGATCATGCTCGGCCAGGCCTGGTTCCAGCAAGGTGGACGTACGCCGGCTCTGGCATCGGATGAGCGGTTCGGGGCGATCGTCTGGCCCGGCGCGGACGCGCTCAGGGGCGTGCCGATCCTCGGACCGATATATTCGGAACTGATCTCCGGCCATTCCGTGCTGGTCTATGTCGCGTTCCTCGCCGTGCCGTTCACCTGGTGGGTGCTGTTCCGCACCCGTTTCGGCTTGCGCATGCGCGCGGTCGGCGAGAACCCGGCCGCGGTCGACACCGCCGGCATCTCGGTCGCCTGGCTGCGCTACCGGGCGTTGATCTGCACCGGCGTGCTCACCGGTATTGCCGGCGCCTATCTGTCGATGGTGCAGAATGGCGGCTTCGTCAAGGACATGACTGCCGGCAAGGGCTACATCGCCCTGGCCGCGCTGATCTTCGCCAAGTGGAAGCCGGTCAACGCCATGTTCGCCTGCCTGTTGTTCGGCTTCCTCGACGCGCTGTCGATCCGCCTGCAGGGCACGCCGCTGCCGCTGATCGGCAAGGTGCCGGTGCAGCTCATGCAGGCGCTGCCTTATATCCTCACCGTCATCCTGCTCGCCGGCTTCATCGGCAAGGCAATTCCGCCGCGCGCCGGCGGCGTGCCCTATGTCAAGGAACGCTAAGCGTGATTTCGAACCGCAGGTCAGCGTCAGCGAAATGTAGAAGCCGGTTTTCGGACAAGATCATGCAATGGAAAAACAATGTCGCATGATCTGTTCGAAGAGGCCAAGGCCGCCATGGCCAAGGCCTATGCGCCCTATTCGAAATTCCCGGTCGGGGCGGCACTGCGCACCGAGGACGGCCGCGTCTTTACCGGCGCCAACGTCGAGGTCGCGTCCTATCCGGAAGGTTGGTGCGCCGAAACCACCGCGCTCGGCCACTTCATCATGGCCGGCGGCGGCAGGATAACGGAGATCGCTGTCATCGCAGAGCGCATGGCTAAATGCTCGCCCTGCGGCGGCTGCCGGCAGCGGCTGGCCGAATTCTGCCGGCCGGAAACCAAACTCTATCTTTGCGACAATGCCGGCGTGGTCGAAACCGTGACCATGGGCGAGATGCTGCCCTACGGCTTTCAGGGCGAAATGTTGAAATGAGGAGCTTGGTTGAAATGAAGAGCTGGTTGACATGAAGGAAGCGCTGGATCGTCTGGTCGAAAGGCTGGACGGGCTGGCGCCCGCCACCGCGCTGGTGCTGGGTTCGGGCCTTGGCGGGCTTGTCGACCAGGTCGAGGATCCTGTCCGCATTTCCTATGGCGAATTGCCGGGCTTTCCCAGAAGCGGCGTCACCGGCCATGACGGCGAGGTGGTGGCGGGACATTTTGCCGGCACGCCTGTGCTGATGCTGTCCGGCCGCGCTCACTACTACGAACACGGCAACGCGGCGGCGATGCGGCCGGCGCTTGAAGTGCTTGCCGGCCTCGGCATCTCGCAACTGATCCTCACCAATGCCGCCGGCTCGGTCGATCCGGGCATGGGGCCGGGCTCGGTGATGCTGATCACCGACCACATAAATTTCTCGGGTTCCAATCCGCTGATCGGCGAGCCGAGCGACCGCCGCTTCGTCGGCCTGACCGAAGCCTATGATGCCGGCCTTCGCTCAGCGATCGAGACGGCGGCGAAGGCGACGGACACCGCGCTGCACAAGGGCGTCTATATGTGGTTTTCGGGGCCGTGCTTCGAGACGCCCGCCGAGATCCGCATGGCGCGCGTCATGGGCGCCAATGCCGTCGGCATGTCGACGGTGCCGGAGGTCATTCTCGCCCGTTTTCTCGGCCTGCGCGTCGCCGCCTGCTCGGTCATCACCAATCTCGCCGCAGGGTTGACAGGGGCGGAGCTTTCGCACCAGGAGACCAAGGACATGGCGCCGATTGGCGGCGCGCGGCTGGCGACGATCCTCCAGCGTGTGTTCCAGGATGGGTTGCCGGAGCGTAAGGTCCCGGCCTGATGCTTCCCCAGGAAATCATCCGCAGCAAGCGCGACGGCCACAAGCTGTCGACGCAGGAGATCGCCAGCTTCATCGAAGGCCTCACCGCCGGCACCGTCTCGGACGGGCAGGTCGGGGCCTTCGCCATGGCGGTGTTCTTCAACGGCATGAGCCGCGACGAGGCGGTGGCGCTGACCCTGGCGATGCGCGATTCCGGCGACGTGCTCGATTGGTCGGACCTGCCGGGCCCGGTCACCGACAAGCATTCGACAGGCGGCGTCGGCGACAATGTCTCGCTATTGGTGGCGCCGATCGTCGCTGCCTGCGGCGCTTATGTGCCGATGATTTCCGGCCGCGGCCTCGGCCATACCGGCGGCACTCTGGACAAGATGGACGCCATCCCGGGCTATACCAGCCAGCCGGATGTCGCGGGATTCCGCAAGGCAGTGCTCGAAGCCGGCTGCGCCATCATCGGCCAGACCGCCGATCTCGCGCCCGCCGACCGCCGGCTCTATGCGATCCGCGACGTGACGGGAACCGTCGAATCGGTGCCGCTGATCACCGCCTCGATCCTCTCGAAGAAGCTGGCCGCCGGCCTGCAGTCGCTGGTGCTCGACGTAAAGGTCGGCAACGGCGCCTTCATGGAAAAGTCGCGCGACGCAACGACACTGGCGAACAGCCTGGTCGAAGTCGCCACTGGCGCCGGCCTGAAGACCTCGGCGCTGGTCACCGGCATGAACGAGCCGCTGGCCTCGGCAGCCGGCAACGCGGTCGAGGTACGCAATGCCGTCGATTTCCTCACCGGCCGCTTCCGCGACCGGCGCCTGGAGGATGTGACGGTGGCATTGGCCGCAGACATGCTGCAGTCGGCCGGGCTGGTCTCGTCCAACCAGGACGGCATGCGGCGCGCCGCCGAGACGCTTGCCGGCGGCGGTGCCGCCGCCGTCTTCGCGCGCATGGTGGCGGCGCTCGGCGGTCCGGCCGACTTCGTCGAGAACCCGGAAAAACACCTGCCGAGGGCGGCGATGGAGTTTGCGGTCAAGGCGACCGAAAACGGCTTCGTCACNTTCGTCACCGGTATCTCCACCCGCGACATCGGGCTTGCCGTCGTCGGGCTTGGCGGCGGGCGCATCCGGCCGGACGACAGGATCGACCATGCGGTCGGCATCACCCGGCTGCTGCCTGTCGGCGCGGAGGTGCGGGCCGGCGAGGCGCTGGCGCTGGTCCACGCCCGCAATGCCGGGGATGCCGAGGCGGCCGCCGCCGCCGTGCTTTCGGCCTATTCGATCGGCGCTTCGAAGCCGCCCGCGGAAAAAACCGTCATCCGGCGCATCCTGCCGCGCGGATGAAGTTTTTTTATTGGACCATGATCTTCCGAAAACCGGTTTCCACTTTTCGGGATCATGGTTCACTGGACGAGCAGCAGCGCGCCGTTCTCGACCTGGTATTTTTCCAACCTCTGGAGAAAGCTCAGGCCGATCAAATTGGTGCGCAGCGCCTTGTCGTCGAGCACGACCGCCTGGACGCCGTCGAGCGTGATCTTGCCGATCTGCAGCCGATCGACGGTCACCAGCGCAGCCTTGATCGCGCCGTTGGCGGTGTTGACCTGGTGCTTGAAATCCGACGCGTTCAGCGAAACGCCGATCCTGCGCGCCGTCGAACTGTTGATGGCGACCAGCGTTGCGCCGGTGTCGATCATGCCGTCGACCGTTCGACCGTTGAGCTTGAACGCCGACGTGAAATGCCCGCGCGCGTCAGCCGGGATCACGACCTTGCGGCCGAGCGGCTGCGCCGGCCTGTCGGGAACCGTGGCCAGGTTCAGGTCCGTTTCGACCGCCGGGCTGGCCCCGACCGCCGATTTCAGCAGGCCTTCGAACATCTGCGGATTCGACTGGTAGAGCATCGGGAACGACGCCGATGCTACGGCGAGCACGCCAAGGATGAGAAGATTGCGCAGCATGGACCGGCCTTCGTGAAGACCCATGCTTATCGCGGCATGGTGTTTGCCGCTTTAACAGATGCAGAAAGCGGTCGTTTGCGTAAACGATCGGTAAACGAGCGGCGCCACGGTCATTTGGTCCCGTACATGCGGTCGCCAGCATCGCCGAGGCCTGGCATGATGTAGCCCTTCTCGTTGAGCTGGCGGTCGATGGAAGCGGTGAAGACCGGGACATCGGGATGCGCCTTGATGAAGCGATCGAGGCCTTCTGGCGCCGCCAGCAGGCAGAGGAAGCGGATGTTGGTGGCGCCGCGCCCCTTCAACTTGTCGATCGCCGCGATCGCCGAATTGGCGGTCGCCAGCATCGGATCGACGACGATCACCAGCCGGTCGGCGAGATCGCTCGGCGCCTTGAAGAAATATTCGACCGCTTCCAGCGTTTCGTGGTCGCGGTAGAGACCGATATGGGCGACGCGCGCCGCCGGCACCAGGTCGAGCAAACCCTCGAGCAGGCCGTTGCCGGCGCGCAGTACTGAGGCGAAGACCAGCTTCTTGCCCTCCAGCGTCGGCGCTTCCATCGTCTCGATCGGCGTTTCGATCGTCGTCGTCGTCAATTCGAGGTTGCGGGTGACCTCGTAGCCGAGCAGCAGCGAGATCTCGCGCAGCAGCCGCCGGAAGCCGGCCGTCGAAGTTTCCTTCTTGCGCATGATGGTCAGCTTGTGCTGGACAAGCGGGTGGTCGACGACGGTGACGCCCTGCATGGTGGTCTCCTAGCTGCGCAGGTGAAAAGTGAGTAGTGAATGGTGAATAGTGAATAGTGAACAGGTTTGCGAGTCCTTGGTTCAGCGGAGAACTCGCGGTTGACGGACCGAAGCGCCGGGTGGACCATTCACCATTCACCATTCACCATTCACCATTCACCATTCACCATTCACCATTCACCTGCCCTTGACGTCGAGCCGGCCTAGCAGCATTGCCTTGGTCTTCCTGTCGACGAAGGCGGCGTCGATGGCGGTTCTGGTGACGGAGGCGAGCGCCTTGTCGTTCATCGAAAAATGCTCGGCGGCAATGTCGTATTCGCGCTTCAGCGACGTCCGGAAATAGGGCGGATCGTCGGAGTTAAGCGTCACCTTGCAGCCTGCCGCCAACAGGGCCGGAAAGGGGTGATCGGCGAAACTGTCGAACACCCTTAGCGCGATGTTAGAGCTCGGACAGCATTCGAGCACGACGCCTTCATCGGCGATGCGACGGACAAGGTCGGGGTTTTCGATGGCGCGCACGCCATGGCCGATGCGAGCGGGGCGGATGTGATCGAGCGCGGCCTTGACGCTCTCCCAGCCCATCAGTTCGCCGGCATGGACGGTGATGCCAAGGCCGGCCTCGCGGGCGATTTCGAAGGCCCTGACATAGTCCTCCAGATCGCCCATCCGCTCGTCGCCGGCGACGCCGAAGCCGGTGACCAGCGGATGCCCGCAGCGGGCGGCGAAGCGCGCCGCCTGCTCGATCGATTCGACGCCGGCATTGCGCACGCCGGTGACGATCATGCGGCCCTCGATGCCGGTCTTGGCCTTTGCGCGCGCCATGCCTTCGCCGAGCGCGTCCGTATAGGCCCTGGGCGACAGCCCGGCCTTCCCGGCGTGGTCCGGCGAGGTGAAGATCTCGGAATAGATGGCGCCGTCGCGGGCGAGGCTGGTCAGATAATGATCGGCCAGCCGCGCATAGTCCTCTTCGGTGCGGAACAGGTCGGAGGAGAAGTCATAGGCGGCGAGGAAGGAGCTGAAATCGTGCCAGACGAAAGAGCCGTCCTGAATGTAGGGCGAGGTGTCCTTGCCGTATTTCTGCGCCTGGCGGATGACGAGTTCGGGCGCCGCTGCCCCTTCGATATGGCAGTGCAGTTCCGCTTTCAAAGGCATGCAATCATCCCGTCAGGTCAGTCCAGGACATGGAGCCATAAGCATGATTCCACGACCGGGAAGCGCGGCCGAACACCGCGCCTTAAACAATAGCGTCGGCACCATCGATCGGCTATGGTCCCGCCGGTTTTATGGCGGATCAAAAATAATGTCGGTTGAGAGAACCACGGCCGTTGGCGGTATGGAAACCTCCTATGGTTTCAAGCGCGTAGGGGCAGGCGAGAAGCAGTCCCTGGTCAACGACGTTTTCCACAAGGTGGCGAACCGCTACGATCTGATGAACGACCTGATGTCGGGCGGCCTGCATCGGCTGTGGAAGGACGCCATGGTCACATGGCTCAATCCACCGAAAGGACCGGGCTGGAGCGTTCTCGACGTTGCCGGCGGCACCGGCGACATCGCCTTCCGCATCGTCGAGGCGAGCGGCAGGAACGCCCATGCCACGGTTCTCGACATCAACGGCTCGATGCTCGCCGTCGGCCGCGACCGGGCCGAGAAAAAGGGCCTGACGGATAATACCGATTTCGTCGAGGCCAATGCCGAGGAGCTGCCTTTCGCTGAGGCCAGTTTCGACGCCTACACGATTGCTTTCGGCATTCGCAACGTGCCGCGCATCGATGTGGCGCTTGCCGAAGCCTTTCGCGTGCTGAAGCCTGGCGGGCGCTTTCTCTGCCTCGAATTTTCCGAGGTCGACATGCCGCTGCTCGACAGGGTCTACGAGGCGTGGTCGTTCAACGCCATCCCCAGGATCGGCAAGGCGGTGACCGGCGAAAACGAACCCTATTCCTATCTGGTCGAATCGATCCGCAAATTTCCCAATCAGCAGAATTTTGCCGCGATGATTTCCCGCGCCGGTTTTGAGCGCGTGTCTTTTCGCAATTATGCCGGCGGCATAGCTGCGCTTCATTCGGGTTGGAAGCTTTGAGGCTGGCCCGTATTTTTTATACGCGACCTGCCCTTCGCCGGTCTAGAAAACCGGCAGGACAAGCGCAGTCATGAGCAATGTCGGCGCTGGTTTCAGGCTCGTACGGGCCGGCTGGGTGCTGGTCCGCGAAGGCGTCGTCGCGGCGTTGCCGGGCGATGAGCTGTTCGGCCTGCCGAAATTCGGCTGGCGGGTGGCACGGCTGTTCACCCGCCGCCGCGCGCTTGCCTACGAGCGTGGCGATCGGCTGGCCAAGGCCGTCGTCCGGCTCGGCCCATCCTATGTCAAGCTCGGCCAGTTCCTGGCGACACGGCCCGATGTCGTCGGCAACGACATAGCGCTCGATCTCGCCATGCTGCAGGACAAGATGCAGACATTTCCGCAGACCGAGGCCATTGCGGCGATAGAGGCCTCGCTCGGGCGCAAGGTCGGCGAGCTCTACGCCAGTTTCGGCGAGGCGGTCGCCGCGGCCTCGATCGCTCAGGTCCATACCGCCGAAACCTTGCAGAACGGCGTCGGTTCGCGGGTGGCGGTGAAGGTGATCCGGCCGGGCGTGCGGCGCCGTTTCTTCCGCGATCTCGAAAGCTATTTCCTCGCCGCCCGTCTCCAGGAAAAATACATCCCGTCGTCGCGCCGGCTGCGGCCGGTCGAGGTGACCCAGACGCTGGCGCAGACCACCAAGATCGAGATGGATCTGAGGCTTGAGGCGGCAGCGCTTTCGGAGCTCGGCGAAAACACCAGGGACGATCCCGGCTTTCGCGTGCCGACGGTCGATTGGGAACGCACCGGCCGCGACGTGCTGACCATGGAATGGGTCGACGGCATCAAGATGAACGACATTGCCGGCCTGACTGCCGCCGGCCACGATCTGAAGGCGATCGCCGCCAATCTGGTCCAGTCGTTCCTGCGCCATACGCTGCGCGACGGTTTCTTCCACGCCGACATGCATCCGGGAAACCTGTTCGTCGAGCCCGATGGCACCATCGTCGCTGTCGATCTCGGCATTGCCGGCCGGCTCGGCAAGAAGGAGCGCCGGTTCCTCGCCGAAATTCTCTACGGCTTCATCACCCGTGACTATCTGCGCGTCGCCGAAGTGCATTTCGAGGCCGGCTACGTGCCGCGCCTGCATAACGTCGCGGCATTCGCCCAAGCGATCCGCGCCATCGGCGAGCCGATCCACGGCCAGCCGGCCGAAACCATCTCGATGGCCAAGCTCTTGGCGCTTCTGTTCGAGGTCACCGACCTCTTCGACATGGCGACACGGTCCGAACTGGTGCTGCTGCAAAAGACCATGGTGGTCGTCGAGGGCGTTGCCCGCACGCTCGACCCGGCATTCAACATGTGGAAGACGTCAGAACCGGTGGTCGGAGGCTGGATATCAGGCAATCTCGGCCCGCGTGCCCTGCTGGCCGACGCACGCGACGGCGCCAACGCGTTGCTGGCGCTGGCCCGCCAGGCGCCGGACCTCGCCGCCCGCACCGAGCGGCTGTCGCGCGAGATCGATCTGATGGCCGAACACGGGCTGCGTTTCGATGAAAGGACGGCGCACGCCATCGGCAAGGCCGAGGCGCGCCACACCCGCTCAGGCAGGCTGGCGCTGTGGGTGATCGCGCTGACGCTGGTCTTTATCGCCTCGAAGCTGCTCTGACTGCAAGCAATGACAGCACTGCTGTCATTGCAGTCATGCTCCGGTGTCGCTATATTAGGTTCGCGGGAGCGCGATCATGGCCCGGATTACTGTTCGCAATGTGGATGAGAGTGTCATGCGGCGACTGCGGGAGCGTGGCGCCGCGCGTGGCGTTTCCATGGAGCAGGAGGCGCGGGACGTGCTCGCCGCATCCGTAGGGCTTCCGACCACCAAAGGTTTCGACTCGTCGGGCATTGCAGCCGAGGACGAAGCCAAGTTCAGACCGACCACACGGGGGCAAGGGTAGTTATGGGCACCCTGACCATTCGCAATCTCGACGACGATCTGAAGCAAAAACTGCGCGAGCGGGCTGCCAGACATGGCGTGTCAATGGAGCAGGAGGCAAGAAATCTCTTGCTGAAGGATGTGGCAGTCACCAAAGAACGTGACGGGGATTTTGTTACGGCGGAGGAAATCCTCGAATTCGGCCGACGATTGCAACAAGCGGATTTCGATCAGAAGAAATTCACTGATGACCTCTGGTCCTTCATCGAGGAGGAATGACCGTGGTGGTCGACACCTCAGCGATCGTGGCCATCCTGAAGCAGGAGCCCGACGCTCCGGCGATCGCCCAGCGCCTCGCCGGAAATCAGCGGATACTGATGAGCGCCGCAACCCTGATGGAATGCGGCACAGTAATTGTCCGCCGCTATGGCGCGGCTGGCACGGCCGAGTTGACGGGCCTTCTTGCTAGACTCAAAGTCACAATCGTCGCGCTCTCCGCCGAACATGCGCAAGCCGGAATTGAAGCCTATGCACTGTATGGCCGAGGTACTGGCCATCGCGCCAATCTCAACATGGGCGACTGCTTCGCCTACGCCTTGGCCAAGACGCGAAACCTGCCGCTGCTTTTCAAGGGCGACGATTTCATCCATACCGACATCGAACCGGCGCTGAAGCCGGCATGACATCGGACAAGAACTGGGCATGACCCTCTCCGGCAAGCGCATCCTGCTGATCATCGGCGGCGGTATCGCCGCCTACAAGGCACTCGACCTGATCCGCCGGCTGCGCGAGCGGGGTGTTGTGGTGCGCGTGGTGATGACCGCCGCGGCGCAGGAATTCGTCACCACGCTGTCGGTCGGGGCGCTGTCGGCCGACCACGTGTTCACGGATTTGTTCGACCGCAATGACGAGCACGATGTCGGCCACATCCGCTTGTCGCGCGAGGCCGATCTTGTCGTCGTGGCGCCGGCTACCGCCGACCTGATGGCGAAGCTCGCCAACGGCCATGCCAACGACCTTGCCTCGACCGTGCTCATTGCGACCGACAAGCCGGTGCTGATGGCGCCCGCCATGAACCCGAAAATGTGGTCGCATCCCGCGACCCGGCGAAACCGGGCGACGTTGCGGAAGGACGGCGTCGCATTCGTCGGCCCGGCAAAGGGCGAAATGGCCGAGAGCAACGAGGCGGGCGAAGGCCGCATGGCCGAGCCGCTGGAAATCGTCGCTGCGATCGAGGCGCTGCTCGATATCAGTCCGAAGCCGCTGGCAGGCAGAAAGATCATCGTCACCTCAGGGCCGACGCATGAGCCGATCGACCCGGTGCGCTATATTGCCAACCGTTCGTCCGGCAAGCAGGGCCATGCCATCGCGGCGGCGCTGGCAAGGCTGGGTGCCGATGTGCGCCTCGTCTCCGGTCCGGTCGGCATTGCCGATCCGGCTGAGGTCACCACGTTGCATGTCGAAACCGCCAACGAGATGAAGGACGCGGTCGAACGGCTTTTGCCGGCGGACGCGGCGGTGTTCGTCGCGGCGGTTGCGGACTGGCGCAGCGAGACTTCGGCCGGCGAGAAGATAAAGAAGGTGGCGGGCGAGGGGCCGCCGGCGCTGCAGATGATCGAAAACCCTGACATCCTTGCCGGTGTCGGCCATCACAGAAAGCGGCCCAGCCTGGTCGTCGGCTTCGCCGCCGAGACGCAGGATCTCGTCAGGAACGCCGAGGCCAAGCTCAGGAAAAAGGGCGCCGATTTCATCGTCGCCAACGATGTATCCCACGAAAGCGGGGTGATGGGCGGCGACCGCAACAAGGTGCGGATCGTCTGGAAGGCCGGTGCCGACGAATGGCCCGAGATGAGCAAGGACGAGGTGGCGACGCGGCTCGCCGCCTTGATCGCCGAACGGCTGAAGACGATTACTGTCTAGCCCGTCGCTTCCTGAGGCCGGGTTGCCGGGCCCGAGATCCTCAGCGCGGCGAGGCAGCCCAGAATCCCGAGCGGCACGAAGGCGAGGAACAGCCAGGTGGCGACATTCGCCGCCGCCTCACGGTTCAGGCCTTCGGAAAAACCGCTGGCATTGGCGACGATGCCGGTCAACGCGGCACCGACCGCATAGCCGATGCGCTGCATGGTCGGTACGGCGGCGGAAGCGATCGTCTGCTCGCCGTCACTGGCCGACGCGACGATCACGCGTGTGACGAAGGGCCAGGCAATGCCGAAGCCGCCGCCCTGCAGCAAGGCGCAAAACAGGATCAGCGGAATCGAACCGGCCGGCACGGCATAGGCGAAACCGGCGATGCCGGCCGCGATCATCAGCGCGCCGCCGGTGATGATCAGTCTTTCCCGCTCCGGCGGCGCATTGGCGACGAGGATCGACAGGATCGACCAGGCGATCGATTCGGCGGCGATGATATAGCCGGTGGTGAGGATCGGAATGTCATGCAGGCTGGTCAGAAGCAGCGGCCCGTAGACGGCGAAGGAACAGGTCGCCACCGAAAAGGCGGCGACCATGGTCATGCCTGCGCCGACCGGCGAGCGCCAGGAGAACAGCCGCGACGGGAACAGCCGCGAGTCCGGCTTCAGCGCATCGATGCGGATGAACAGCGCGAGCCCGATCAGGCCGAGGATGAGCAGCAGGGACGAGCGCAGCAGGGCAATGTCGACACCGGCCGTGGCGATCAGCACGACGCTGACGGCAAGGCAGCCGAGCGCGGCAAAGGGGAAGGGCGGCGCGGTTCCAGTGATCGCCTGCGGCCGGGTCGCCTCGGGCGTGTCGAGCACGATGAAGCTCGCCAACGCCATGGCGGTGCCGCCAAGCGTGAAGACGCCGAAAGCCCAGCGCCAGGAGAGCAACTCGGTCATCAACGCACCGAGCACCGGCCCGCTGAAGGCGGCGACGCCCCAGATCGCCGACATAACGCCGAAAAGCTGCGGCCAGATGGCGCGTGGAAACAGCCGCTCGACCGAGACGAAGGCCAGCGACACCAGCGCGCCGCCGCCAAATCCCTCGATCAGTCGCCCGGCCAGGAACAGCGGCATGGACGGCGCGATGGCGCAGACCAGGGCGCCGGCCGCGTAGAGCAGGGCGGCAACCACCATGTTGGTGCGCAACGCGACATAGCTCACCAGCCGTCCGGCGGCAGCGCCGGCGACGATGGCGCCGAGCTCGTAGATCGCCAGCGACCAGCCGACCAGCTGAACCCCGGCGAGTTCGCCGACCATCGCCGGCATCACCGTTGCCACCATGGTTTCGTTGGTGGCGTGCAGCAGGATGCCGAGGCTGATGAAGCAGAAGCGCGCCAGATCGCCGCTCGCCCACAGCGCCCGCCAGTCGACCCTGTTTGTGCTGGTTTTGGTCACCCCGCCCTCCCGAACTTTCTTATATGCCAATTCAAAAAATGGTTGAGCGCTCTTCGTCTCCAACGGGCACGCGGCGCTTCGGGGACGGGTTGTAGAACCTCAACCGCAGTTGAGCTCAAGCGGTTTTTGCGGGGTGCGCTGAGATGCGACGGCCGGGAAGCCAGGATGCTCGTGTTCTCAACTCCAGGTCAATCCGCCGCGCTGCGCAACTGTGACTGGATGCGCCGATCGCCATGTCGACGCCGCTCTACCCAATCGATTTAGCGGTACGTCAGATGAGGTGTTACCCTAGATAGTTGTTGCCAGCTTCCGCAGTTGTGGTTAATATATTAGTAAGAGCGAATATTATCCTGCTTACGGTCGTACTGGAGCACGACAATGGGCGTTGCCGATTTGCACAGGCCAAGTATCGCGGCGGTTCTACGCGCCGCAGAGGGACCTTCACCCGAAAGAGTCTTCGGAGGCCCGGCGGCTTAAACCCGCTGCTGGCGGCCTCATAGCATCCTCATCTTCCACAGCATAATCGATCGAGCCGATCGAAGGCTTTCTTGCGCCCTCATGCTGCCGACCAGTGCCAGAGATGGCCTGCGCAGCACCCCTTAGCTCTGGCAAAATTGGGAGGAAAACATGACTGTTGGATGTAGTGGTTTAAAGCTGGCCGCGGCTGCGGCTTTCATGGGTGGGACACTGTTGCTTGGAGCAGGCGGAGCGCTAGCGCAAGAATGTCCCGGCGTATCGCAGACACAGTGCGAAGAGTTCTGCGCCGGCGAGGGATCCACGGCATTGTCCTGCACGAAGACCGGCTCGACTCCCGACTGCGTGTGCAAGGAGACGACGAAGGATGCCGGGCAGGGCAAGGCACTCGGCACGGCCACCCAAGAGTCCGCCGAAGGCAAGGGCAACCTGGGAAACAAGACCGAGGTGCAGCCGTGCGAGGGCAACGTGGGTCAGTGCAAACAGCAGTAGTCGGAACGCCTGGATTGCGGCTTACGACGCGAAGTCTTTGTAGCCTGATCTCAACCAACAGGCGGCTTTCTCACAGGCCTGTTCTCCGAGCGAGATAAGGGAGCCGAGGGATTTCTCTCCCGGCTCCCAAGTGAGGCCGAGCAATGATGCGCAGCTTTCTGTTTGCGACCATATTTATAGGCGCGGTGGCGACGCCGGGGAGTTCTTCGGTGGCGCCGTCGCCATGGTTGGCTTCCGCCCAGATTTCTTCGGCTTTCGATCAACTGTCGATGCTGGTGAAGCCGTCTTCGGTCCAACCTGATGCTCCATTGTACCGAACCGAGAGCGTGGAGCGCGGCGACATCGTCACAACGGTGCAGGCGGCTGGCACGCTGAACGCACTGGTTATGGTGGAAGTCGGTTCTCAGCTCTCGGGCCGGGTGAAGGAACTCTACGTCGACTTCAACTCCAAGGTCACCAGAGGCCAGGTCATCGCCCGGGTTGAGCCGGAAATTTACGAAGCAAGACTAGCGCAAACTCTTGCCGAACGGGAGATGGCCCAAACGCAGGTCTCCGTACAGCGGGCGCAAATCGAGCGGGCCAGGGCAGAGATGGAGACCGCCGCGGCCAGATATGATTCTGCCGCGGCACAGACTAGACGCGCCGAAATCGCGCTCGATGGTGCGGCGCAGGAAGTGAACCGCAAACGCTCGCTGGCTAAGCAGAAGATTATCGCGGTGGGTGAGTGGGAGCGGGACAACACTGCGCATAACTCTGCCAAGGCACAGGCGACTGCCGCCCAAGCGGAGGAACTGTCGCAATCGGCAGCCGTTCGAGCCGCCAAGGCGACACTCAACATGGCCGAAGCGGAGCTCGCCAACACGCTTGCCCAGGTGAAGCAGAAGCAAGCGGTGCTTCAGCAGGCCCAAATTGATCTCGACCGCACGTATGTACGCGCGCCGGTCACCGGCACAGTGGTCAACCGCGCCGTTAGTGGTGGTCAGACCCTTGCGGCTAGCCTGCAGACACCGATCCTGTTCACCATAGCTCAGGACCTGACTGAGATGCAGGTGGAGGCTTCGGTGGTGGAAGCCGATATCAGCCGTTTTGCGCTCGGGCAGCCGGTTACTTTCACCGCCGATGCCTATCCTGACCGAATCTTCACCGGCACGGTGAAGCAGATACGCAAGGCACCGCAGGTCGTTCAAAATGTCGTCACATACATAGTGGTGGTCGCTACGAAAAATTCCGAAGAGCTGCTGTTGCCCGGCATGACAGCCAATCTGAGCGTGGTAGTGGCAAAGCGACAGGGTGTCTTGAAAGTGCCTAATGCGGCCCTGCGTTTTCGGCCGCCAAGCGACACCGGGGACGAGGCGCGCTCAACCGCGCCGGCCCTCGCCGAAACGGGCGTAGAGGCGGGAAGCCCGGGCGAGGTCTTTGTATTAGGCCCAGACCGCGAGCCGAAGCTGGTTTCGCTCCGGCTTGGAATCACCGACGGTCGTGCAACAGAGGTGCTGGCAGGCGACTTGACCGAGGGGCAGCAGGTCATTACAGGGCTTGCCACTGCTCCGCGTCGGGACGATGACGCCTCTTCCGTCCTGGTCAAGTTCCGGTTGCGGTGAGGCATCCATGGCCCTGATCGAAGTCGACCGGCTGCGCCATTGCTACCGTGTTGGCGGAGGGCCGGTGTGGGCGCTCGAAGGGGTGAGCATGACGATTCAAAGAGGCGAATTCGTCGCGGTGATCGGACCTTCTGGGTCAGGCAAATCTACCTTCATGAACATACTGGGCTGCCTCGACAGTCCCAGCGAAGGCCGCTACCGCCTGAACGGGGTTTACGTCGGTGGTCTCCATCACGATGAGCTCGCTGCAATCCGCAATCGCAACATCGGTTTCGTGTTTCAGTCATTCAACCTGCTGCCGCGGGCCAGCGCACTAGAAAATGTGGAGCTGCCGCTTGTCTATCGCCGCATGTGGGCTGGAGAGCGGCGGCGCGCAGCCCTGGCGATGCTGGCCAGGGTAGGGCTCGCCGATCGGGCCAGACATACTCCTGCCGAACTCTCGGGCGGACAACAGCAGCGCGTTGCCATTGCCCGTGCTCTGGTGACGCAGCCCTTGCTTCTGCTCGCCGATGAACCCACTGGTGCGCTCGACAGCCAAACCGGGCTGGAGATCATGGCAATTTTCCGCCGCCTCAATGAAGAGGGCCTGACCATTGTGCTGGTCACCCATGAGGCGCAGATAGCTGCCCATGCCGATCGCATTGTCGCCTTTCGAGACGGTCGCGTTGTGTCCGACACCCCTGTCGCGCAACAAGCCCGATCTCTAGGTAACCCTCGCCATCTATCTTTGGCTAACAGCAATGTCCGGTAGCACAAGAACGGCGCTGCGATCATTACGCTCCCATCATTTGCGCAGCGCGCTCACCATGTTGGGCATCATCATCGGCGTGGCGGCTGTCGTGGTGATGATCGCGATCGGAGTTGGTGCGCGCGAACGCATCGCAGCTCAGATCCGCAGCCTTGGCGCCAATCTCATCAGCATCAGTCCGGGCAGTGCGAAGATGGGCAGCGTCCGGCTTGGGGCCGGTGGCGCGCCGCGGCTGAGTGAAGAGGACGCGACGGCGATCGGAATGGAAATCCCCGGCGTTGTGGTGGCGGCGCCACTCCTCCACGCCCGCGAGCAGTTCACGATCGGTTCCAGCAATTGGCAAGGCGTGGTGCGCGGCGTGACGCCGGAATATTTCTCGGCGCGCGAATGGCGGGTTATCGCCGGGCAGGAGATGACCCCGGAGGACAACAAGCGCGTCGCCAATGTGGTGCTCCTCGGCACGACGATGCGGAGAAATTGTTCGGAAGAGCCGNGTGCGCGGCGTGACGCCGGAATATTTCTCGGCGCGCGAATGGCGGGTTATCGCCGGGCAGGAGATGACCCCGGAGGACAACAAGCGCGTCGCCAATGTGGTGCTCCTCGGAACGACGATGCGGGAGAAATTGTTCGGAAGAGCCGATCCGGTAGGTGCCGCGATTCGCATCCGCGACGTGCCGTTCACGGTGATCGGACTGCTGGAGCGGAAGGGTCAGAGCGTATGGGGCGATGATCAGGACGATGTGGCACTTGTGCCGCTAAAGACAGTACGACGTCAGTTCATCGGCACGAGCCGCGCCAATCCGACCTTCGTACACAGCATCACGGTCAAGTTCGCAGATTGGGCCTCGGCCGAGGACACAATGGCAGCTATCCGCAACCTTCTGTGGCAGCGCCACCGGTTGCGGACGGGTCAGGAAGACAGCTTCGTGGTGAGCAACCTCGCCGAAGCTGCGAATGTCGAGGGTTCGACCACGCGCGTGGTGTCGCTGCTGCTTTCGGCGGTGGCGTCAATTTCGCTGGTGGTGGGCGGGATCGGCATCATGAACATCATGCTGGTGACGGTGACGGAGCGGGTCCGTGAGATCGGACTTCGGCTTGCGGTTGGCGCGCGACGGCGAGATATCCTTGCCCAGTTTCTCGTTGAGGCAGCAACGCTTGCCTTGCTCGGCGGTATTCTGGGTGCCGCTATTGGGATTGCTGCGGCAATCGCCGTTGGCTCTATCGCCCAATGGCCGGTGATCATCGACCTCAGCGCCGTCCTGTTGGCTATCGGCTTTGCGGCGGCTGTAGGCGTCTCCTTCGGCTATTATCCCGCCCGCAAGGCCGCACGACTACAGCCAATCGAAGCGCTGCGCACAGAATGAGGTTTGGCGCCACCGCGCGATAATCGGTTAATCTCGAAGCCCCAAAGCGCCTAATCAAAAGGCTACCACGCGCCGGGGCCACGCGGCGCGGAACAGTCCTATCCCGTTCCGCGCCGCGCAGAGCCGCGCTTTGCCGTCTACTTGAACGAGTGAATCAGTTGCAGTGAGGTGACGGCGACTGCCAGGTTGACGCCGGTCTGCGCCTGTACGTTGAGAGGCTGCAGCGAGAAGGCGCTGTTCAAGCCGCCGACCAGAAGGTTGGCGCCGCCGCCGGTTACCACGCTGGCCTCGGCGTTGACGCCATAATAGCTGCCGGCAAGATCGCCGGCATCACGGTCGCGGGTGGCCGCCAGAACCGCCCATATCAATTCGCCCTGGTGGGTCTTGCCGACGTCGACGCCGAGCTTGGAAATGACCCCGGTATAGGCTTCGGGGGGACCGCCATGATGAGGGCGAAAGGTGCAGGCCACGCCTTTGTTGGATGTGACGATATAGCCGGTGCCGCCGTCGATGGTGCAGTCGAGCACGCCGAGCTGTAGCCTGCCCGCGCTGGCAGGGGCGGCGAGAACCGTAGCGGCGAGGGCGGCGGCACAGGCGAGTTTCTTGATCATGGGAGGGGTCCTTTCGCGAATAGCCTTGAACAACGGCTAAGCGTCGCGAGCGTTCCGCCGAGAACTTGGCGCGATCAAGGCGGGCGTCAATGCACAGTCGTTGAAGGTTTCGAAGCCATGCCAAACAGCAGGCCCGCCATATCAGGCCGAAAAGCCGCCGTCGGTCAGGCGGCGCTGGTACGCGCCAGGCCGTCCTTGGCCGGCTGGTAGGTGGGGCTGAGGCGCACGGCCTCTCGATAGGATTTTGCCGCCTTGGCCTTGTCGCCGCGCCGCTCGTAGATCAGCGCCTGGTTGGACCAGGCCTCGGCATTCTTGCCGTCGAGCTTGATCGCCATGTTGATGTCGGCGAAGGCGTTGTCCTCGTCGTTCGTCGCGAGATAGGAGAGGCCGCGGCCATTGTAGGGATCGGCGGCGTCCGGCGCCAGCGAGATGGCGGTCGAGAAATCCTCGATGGCGAAAGCGTGCTGGCCCTGGCTCTGATAGATCAGGCCGCGATTGTGATAGGCGCGCGCATCTGTCGTGTCGAGCTGGATGGCCTTCTGGAAATCGTTGAACGCTTCCTGGATGCGGTTGGCTTTGCGGTAGAGATTGCCGCGGCCGATATAGGCTGCGTCATAATCGGGATTGATCTGGATCGAGCGGTTGTAGTCGGCAAGGGCGGCCGCCTGATCGCCGAGGAAGCGCTGGATGAGAGCGCGGTTCGAATAGGCCTGGTAGAAATTCGGATTGAGCTGGATGGCGGTGTTGAAGTCCTTGAGCGCCGCCTGATACTGGCCGCCGCGGCCATAGGCCGAGCCGCGCACATTGTAAGCTTCCGGGTCCTGAGGACTGCGCTGGATAACGGCCGATAGCGAGGAGATGTTCTCGGCCGACCCTTGCGCCCTGTCGATGTTGGTGAATTCGCCGGTCGGGGCTGCTGTCTGGCAGCTGGCGAGCGCCAGCCCGGAAAGCAAGGTTGCCGTCAGGGCGAAGCCGCGCATTGCGGTTCTGCGCTCCACGCTAATTGCGTTCATGTCTGCTCTGTCCTCACTGCCCGCCCGCGCCGTCAGGTCTGTTCCCTCTCCGAACCGGTCCTCTGCGAACTGGTCGAATTCAAAACAAAAAGGTGGCGGCGATTATACATCGCGCCACCCTTGGTATCCTTCGAAAAGGACGAAAAATTGACGTCAGAACCGCGGCGGACGCGGCGCGCCAGCAGCACCAGCCGCCACCGGGCGCGGCGTCATCGGCAGCAGGCCTTCGCGTTGAGCGCGCTTGCGGGCCAGCTTGCGGGCGCGTCGAACGGCTTCCGCCTTTTCGCGGGCGCGCTTCTCGGAAGGCTTCTCATAATGTCCGCGCATCTTCATTTCGCGGAAGATGCCTTCGCGCTGCATCTTTTTCTTGAGCGCGCGAAGCGCCTGATCAACATTGTTGTCGCGGACGAGTACCTGCACGGGCAATCCTGTCTTTCGGGTTTGTTAACAACAGGCAAGTGGCCATAGTCGCTTGCCTCCGCGGCGGTCTACACCACGAATTGTGGCGGCTGATAGCAGAATCACGCCGCTCTGTCCACTGCCGAAACGAAAAACCCGCCTCGGCGGCGGGTCGTCGGCGCAATCAGCACCATGCGCAAATCATTAGCATAACTGCCGTCAGAAAGCAAGGAATTACGACCCTTGGTAGTAGATTTGCCTTATCGGGCGGGCTCTCCGCGCCGATGAGAGCATCGTTGACGTTTTCTCAGCCACCGATAAAACCTGCTGCCTCAATCCGGCAAAACGGTCCGCCCGGCTTTATCGACGAAGGAACAAACCTCGTTCCCCATGGTTGTTTCGCATACGCAAGCACAGGAGAAAACCGATGTCAGAGACCCGTGAATGGCTCGTCCAGTGGCTCAGGGACGCGCATGCGATGGAGGAGCAGGCCGAAACCATGCTGAACGGCCAGCTGAGCCGGCTGGAGAGTTATCCCGAACTCCGTGAGCGCATCAGCCTGCACCTCAACGAGACGAGAGGGCAAGCCGCGCGCCTCAGGACCTGCCTGGAACAAGTGGGCGAAGATACGTCCACGCTGAAGGACGCCGGCGGCAAGCTGCTGGCGATGGCACAGTCCCTAAGCGGCGTCTTCGCCGGCGACGAGGTGATGAAAGGCTCACTGGCGAGCTACACCTTCGAGCACATGGAGATCGCATCCTACACGATCCTCATCGCAGCCGCCGAATCCCTAGGCGAAACAGAAGTCGCCCGGGCCTGCGAAGAAAATCTGCGTGAGGAGGAGGCGATGGCCGAGTGGCTGAAAAACAAGCTGCCCGCGACTACGGAGCAGTTCTTGGCTCGCTCGGGGTCGGACAGCGACAATGCCAAACGATGAGGACGACAGGCCGGCGGCCAAGGTGACACCACCTTCGGTGTGGCGGGCTTACAGCTATGCCTGGATTACCCTCGGCTTCTTCATCATTTCGATCGTCGGCCACTGGGTTTTCGGCTGGTTCGCCTATCTCGACGAGCAGCGAGCGCTGAGCCAACCGCCAGAGTTCGGCGGCTATCTGATCGAGATGAGCCGCGACACGCTCGAGAACTGGCAATCGGAATTCCTGCAGCTGCTCTGGCAGGTCGGTGGCCTGGCGTTCCTGCTCTTCGTCGGTTCGCCGCAATCGAAGGAGAGTACCGACCGGATGGAGGCCAAGATCGACGCGCTTCTCAGGCTTGTCGATCCGAAGAAAGGCAAGGAGGCGATTCGCGAGCTGGACCTGCAGTATGACGGCCGCCACACCGACGAGCCGCACGCCCACCGGAACTGATCTGGGAATGGAAATGTGGCCCGGAGCCGCTCACCACTCCGGGCCCGTTTGATGGTCCTTGCATTCGCAAGCGGCGACAGGCGCTCCTCTATGCCGTCGCCAAATGAAGCCGCTCGAAATCTTCGAAGAACTCGCCGTAATCGCAGGTTATTTCCTCGCCCGCCGCAATGGCGCGGATCGCGGTTGCCCCACCATGCCGAGAAAAATCCGTGTTCGGCCTTTCAGAATGGTTCATGAAGCGGCCATTGTCGACCTCATAGACGATGAATCCGAGCCGGTCCGGGCTTGGATAGGCATATCTGTCGAGCAATTCCCTGAGGTGCGGCGGCGCGGCCCCATATTTTTCCAGCGGGATCAGCCGATCGAAGTCGGGATCGAGCCGCCAGATCGACGCTCCCTTCCTGATCGGCTCGGCGGCGAACACGCCGACGCCCTCGATTGCGCTAGCAGCGATGTAGGTCCTGATCAGCAGCATGTTCTAGGCCTGTCTTCGAACAGAAGTGTCCGAAGAAATCGCCAAATCGCACCGGAAAGCAAGACCGCTTTTGCGAGATTGCCTCACGTCCGATTGATCGAGACCCCGCCATCGGCAAACAGCGCAGTTCCAGTGGTGAAGCTCGATGCGTCGGAAGCCAGATAGAGCGCCGAATGGGCGATCTCCTCAGGCTCGGCGACGCGCTTCAAGGCATGCAGGTTTTCGACGAAGGCTCGCGATTCAGGTGTCTTGAACGTTGCCGAAGGCGTGTCGGTGCCGCCCGGCAGGAGCGCGTTGACCCGCACGCCTTTGGCGCCGTATTCGGCGGCAAGCACCTGCGTCAATCCGATCAGCCCGGCCTTGCTTGCGGCATAGCTGGTCATGCCGGGCATGCCGACGGTATGGCCGACAAAGGTAGAGGTGAAGATCAGCGATCCGCCGCCGCGTTCGACCATCGCCGGGACCTGATATTTCGCGCCGAGGAATGCGCTGGTCAGGTTGGTGTCAAGCGTCTCTCGCCAGCCTTCCAGCGACAGCTCCGAGATTGGACCCATCTTGCCGGTCGAGCCGGCGTTGTTGAAGGCGATATCCAGCCCGCCGAATTTCTCGACCGCCAGGTCGACAAGGGCTTTGGCATAGGCTTCGTCGCGAACGTCGCCGGCAAGGGCGATCGCCGTGCCGTCGGCTTCCTCGATTTCCGCGACGAGCGCGTCCAGCTCTGCCTGGCGACGGGCAGCGACGACCACCTTGGCGCCTTCCTCGGCAAAGAGTTTTGCCGTGGCGCGGCCGATGCCGGAACTGGCGCCGGTGACGATGGCGATCTTGTTGGCGAGTGCGAGCATTTTTGCATCCTTCTTTCGCGCCAGCTTTCGCCGGCAATCGGATGCTTGGTCGCAGATCGAGGCGGCACGAGCCACCCGACACCTGAAGGCGTCCGGATGCGTCGTTCGGCTCGTTGCTCGACAGGTCTTTTTGGCCGTGGCGCAAAACGGCAAGCGCCGTCGCAAACAGCGCAAGGGTGGCAGCGCTGTTTCGCTAGTGATACACCTCGCGCGCCGGGGCTCGATTGGATGTCCGGCCGCTATCTGCGAGGCTGGAACGTTGAAGAAATACTCGGTATTCGCCATCGCCCGCGAGGCCATGCGCGGCCACAAGGGCTGGGAGGAACAGTGGTCCTCGCCAGAGCCGAAGAAGGAGTACGACGTCATCATCGTCGGCGCCGGCGGCCATGGCCTGGCCACCGCCTATTATCTCGCCACGGTGCACGGCATCACCAATGTCGCGGTGCTGGAAAAGGGCTGGCTCGGCGGCGGCAATACCGGCCGCAACACCACCATCATCCGCTCCAACTATCTCTATGACGAGAGCGCCGGCATCTACGACCATGCGCTGAAGCTGTGGGACGGGCTCAGCCAGGAGCTCAACTACAACGTCATGTATTCGCCGCGCGGTGTCATGATGCTGGCCCACAATGTGCACGACATCCAGGTCTTGAAACGCCACGTCCATGCCAACCGTCTGAACGGCATCGACAATGAATGGCTGACGCCGGAAGCCGCCAAGGAATTCTGCCCGCCGCTCAACATTTCGCGCGATGCCCGCTATCCGGTGATGGGCGCGACCCTGCAGCGTCGCGGCGGCACCGCCCGCCACGATGCGGTCGCCTGGGGCTATGCGCGCGGCGCTTCGGCGCGCGGCGTCCACATCATCCAGAATTGCGAGGTCACCGGCGTCAAGCGGGCGCCGAACGGTTCGGTCACCGGCGTCGAGACGACGCGCGGCTTCATCGGCGCCAAAAAAGTCGGCGTCGTTGCCGCCGGCCATTCGTCCGTCATCATGGACATGGCCGGCGTGCGGATGCCGCTGGAAAGCTATCCGCTGCAGGCGCTGGTTTCCGAGCCTGTCAAGCCGGTCTTCCCCTCCGTGGTGATGTCGAACACGGTGCACGCCTATATCTCGCAGTCCGACAAGGGCGAACTGGTCATCGGCGCCGGTACCGACCAGTATATCTCCTATTCGCAGACCGGCGGCCTGCACATCCTGCAGCACACGCTCGACGCCATCTGCGAGATGTTCCCGATGTTCACGCGCATGAAGATGCTGCGCTCGTGGGGCGGCATCGTCGACGTGACGCCCGACCGTTCGCCGATCCTGGCCAAGACGCCAGTGCCCGGCCTCTATGTCAATTGCGGCTGGGGCACGGGCGGCTTCAAGGCGACGCCGGGCTCGGGCCATGTCTTTGCCCACACCATCGCCAGGGACGATCCGCACCCGATCAACGCGCCCTTCACCATCGAGCGCTTCCGCACCGGCCGCCTGATCGACGAGGCGGCGGCGGCGGCGGTGGCACACTGATGATGGCCCGCTTTGTGATGTTGGGACAGAGGCTTTGCGATCAACCCGCCGGCGCTTGCGTCGGCCACGGCGAATTGTAGGAACAACCATGCTTCTCATCCGCTGCCCCTATTGCGAGGAAGAGCGTCCGGAACTCGAATTCCGCAACGCCGGCGAGGCGCATATCGCGCGTTCGGCGGATATGGCCGCGACAAGCGATGACGACTTCGAAAAGTTCTTCTTCATCCGCTCGAATCCCAAAGGCATCATCTATGAGCGCTGGCGGCACATGCATGGCTGCGCGCGTTTCTTCAATGCCGTGCGCGACACCGTCAGCGACAGGTTCCTGATGACCTACAAGGCCGGCGAGCCGAAGCCGGCGAAGCTGCCGGGAGCCTCCGAATGATCGCGACGTTCCGCATTCCCGGCGCCGGGCGCCTCAAGCAGGCAGAGACCGCGCGGTTCAGCTTCGACGGCCAGTCCTATGCCGGCGTCGAGGGCGAAACGCTGGCCTCGGCGCTGCTCGCCAACGGCGTCCATCTGGTTGGCCGTTCGTTCAAATATCACCGGCCGCGCGGCTTCCTGTCCGCCGGGGCGGAAGAGCCCAACGCGCTGGTTGAGATCAAGCGCGACTCGGCCAGGAGGACGCCAAATGTCCGTGCCACCGTGCAGGAGCTCTATGACGGGCTGACGGCACAGTCGCAGAACCGCTGGCCGTCATTGGCCTTCGACGTCAGCGCGCTCGGCGACATCGCCTCGCCGCTGCTTTCGGCGGGCTTTTACTACAAGACCTTCATGTGGCCGAAGTCCGCCTGGAAGAACTTTTACGAGCCCAGGATCAGGGCTGCGGCAGGGCTTGGCGTCGCTCCCGACCAGCCGGATCCCGACCACTATTCGGCGCGTTTCGCACATTGCGACGTGCTGGTGCTGGGCGGCGGTGCTGCCGGCATCGCCGCGGCAGTTGCCGCGGCCGAAACCGGCGTGCGCGTCATCCTTGCCGACGAGCAGCCGGATTTTGGCGGCAGCCTGCATTTCGAGAGTGGCGCCAGGATCGACGGCCAGGATGGTTTTGCTTGGGCGCAAGGTGCAGTCGCCAAGCTCAAGGCCATGGACAATGTCCGCGTGCTGTCGCGCACCACGGCCTTCGGCTATTACGCGCAGAATTTCGTCGGGCTGGTCGAGCGCGTCAGCGACCATCTAAAGAATGCCGGCCGCGAGCTGCCGCGCGAGCGGCTGTGGCAGGTCCGTGCCAAACGCGTCGTGCTGGCGACCGGTGCCATCGAGCGGCACATGGTGTTTGCCGACAACGACCGGCCAGGCATCATGCTGGCGTCGGCGGCGCGCACCTATCTCAACCATTTTGGCGTCGCGGTCGGCAGGAATGTCGGCGTCTATACGGTCAATGATTCCGCCTATGCGGCGGCGATCGACCTGAAGAAGGCCGGCGTCGGCGTGGCGGCGATAGTCGACCTGCGCGACAACCCGACCGGATCGGTGATCGACGAGGCGAGGGCGCTTGGAATCGAGGTCAATTTCGGCCGCGCGGTGATCCGCGCCGGCGGCAAATTGCGGGTTTCGTCGATGACCGTTCAGCCGAAGAATGGCGGCGGCGAGCGCACCATCCCGGTCGACGCCATCCTGATGTCGGCCGGCTGGACACCGTCGGTGCATCTGTTCTCGCAATCGCGCGGCAAGGTCGCCTTCAACGACGAGACCAAGCGTTTCGTGCCCGGTACCTACGCGCAGGATTGCGTGTCGGTCGGCGCCTGCAACGGCACGGACGGACTGTCGGCGACGATCGACGAGGCCTATGCGGCGGGCGCCAAGGTGGCCAAGGATGCGGGCGTCAAGAATGCCGGCGCCAAGCCGAAGGTCGACGCCAGCGAGAGTTGGTCGCGTGGCATGCTGGGCGCGGCGCCCGGCGCCGGGCCGGACACGACGGTAAAAGCCTTCGTCGACTTCCAGAACGACGTCACCGCCAAGGACATCCGCCAGGCGGTGCATGAAGGCATGCGCTCGATCGAGCACGTCAAGCGCTTCACCACCAACGGCATGGCGACCGACCAGGGCAAGACCTCGAACATGCACGGCCTGGCGATCGCCGCCGAGACGCTGGGCATGCCGATCCCGCAAGTCGGCCTGACGACGTTCCGGGCGCCTTACACGCCGGTCACTTTCGGTTCGATCGTCGGACACGCGCGGGGTCCGCTCTTCGACCCGACCCGCAAGACGGCGATCCATCCGTGGGCCGAGCGCCAAGGTGCAGTGTTCGAGGATGTCGGCCAATGGAAGCGCGCCTGGTATTTTCCCAAGGCAGGCGAGGACATGCACGCCGCCGTCGATCGCGAGTGTGTCACGGTGCGCAAGACGGCCGGCCTGTTCGACGCCTCGACGCTGGGCAAGATCGAGGTGGTCGGGCCGGATGCGGCGAAGTTCATGGAACTGCTCTACACCAATCCGTGGGAGAAACTGGAGCCCGGCCGCTGCCGCTATGGCATCATGCTGCGCGAGGATGGTTTCATCTATGACGACGGTGTCGTTGGCAGGCTTGCACCCCACCGTTTCCATGTGACGACGACGACCGGCGGTGCGCCGCGAGTCATGAACCATATGGAGGATTACCTCCAGACCGAGTTTCCGCATCTCAACGTCTGGCTGACCTCGATCACCGAGCAGTGGGCGGTGATCGCCGTGCAGGGACCGAAGTCGCGGGAGATCATCGCGCCGCTGGTCGAGGGCATCGACATGTTGGACGGGGCGCTGCCGCATATGTCGGTGCGCGAGGGCAGGATTTGCGGCGTGCCGACAAGGCTGTTCCGCATGTCGTTCACCGGCGAGCGCGGCTTCGAGGTCAACGTGCCGGCCGATTACGGCCAGGCCGTTTGGGAAGCGCTGTGGGCCGAGGGCCAGAAGCACGGCGCCTGTGCTTACGGTACCGAAGCGATGCACGTGCTGCGTGCCGAAAAGGGTTACATCATCGTCGGCCAGGACACCGACGGTACGGTGACGCCCGGCGATGCCGGGCTCGAATGGGCGGTCGGCAAGAAGAAGACCGATTTCGTCGGTATCAGGGGCATGGCTCGGCCCGACCTGGTCGCCAAGGGCCGCAAGCAGCTTGTCGGCCTGAAGACCAAAGACCCAAAAGTGGTGCTAGAAGAAGGCGCGCAGATCGTCGGCGATCCGAAGCAGGCGATCCCGATGACGATGATTGGCCATGTCACCTCGAGCTACTGGTCGGAAAATTGCGGCCGCTCGATTGCGCTGGCCCTGGTTGCCGGCGGCCGCGCCCGGATGGGCGAGACGCTCTACGTGCCGATGCCCAATGCGATGATCGAGGTGGAGGTCACCGGCATGGTGTTCTTTGACGACAAGGGGGAGCGCCTCAATGGCTAAGGCTGCCGCGAAGGAATCTGCCGCCGCTGCGCCGTCGGTCGAACGCCGGCCGGCTCTCGCCGGTCAGGAGCTTTCCGTAACCGGCGTTACGCTTGCTGTGTTGCCGCCGGCGCAGCGTATTTCGCTGCGCGCGCCGGACGCCTCGGTCGCGGCGCTTTCGAAGGCGCTTGGCGTGGAGCTGCCGCGGAAGCCCAAAACCTCGGCGGCAAAGGCCGGGCGCACGGCATTGTGGCTTGGGCCGGACGAATGGCTGGTCATCGACGAGGTGGGAAAAGACCCGCTCGCCGATTGCGCCGAGGTCACAGTGCTGCATTCGGCGGTCGGCATCTCGCATCGCAACGTCGCCATCTCGGTTATCGGTCCAGCGGCGGCGGCGACGATCAATTCAGGCTGTCCGCAGGATCTGTCGCTGGACGTCTTTCCGGTGGGCGCGGCCTCGCGCACCATCCTGGGCAAGGCCGAGATCGTGCTATTGCGCATCGCAGCCGACGCGTTCCGGGTTGAATGCTGGCGCTCTTTTTCCGATTATGTCTTTACTTTCCTGTCGGAGGCGGCCGGCGACGCAGCGGCTTAGGATATTCGCTGGGCGCGACCGTTTGCCGGAGCACGTCGGGGAGAATGTCGATGCCGTCGAAATCCGCGCCGAATCCAGCGGCTCAGAAGACGCCGGCCGTGCGCTCGTTCGAACACGAGCAGCACAAAGAGCCAAACATTGAAGAGGAACTCGAGGAAGGGCTCGAGGACACGTTTCCGGCCAGCGATCCGGTGTCGATCACCGGGACTTCGATTCCCGGCGCACCTGCAAGACCTGGCAAGGCCAAGATCGTGGCCGGAATGAAGAAGCGCAGGAAATAAATTCCATCAGGCTCCAGCGAGCCGGGTCGCCGGCCACGAGAGCGGGGCGGTCAGGATTTCCTGTCGCCGCTTTTGTTTTCGAACGTCAGAATGTGCTGGGCACGATCCACGGGTCGATGTCGATGCCGAGCCGCGGGTCCTTGCTTTCCGTTGAGCCCTTGTGGGTGGCCGCGCCTGCCTTCTCGACCGATCCGGTGGCGCCGCAATCGAGCTTGATGCTGGTGTCGGCGCAGGCCGCGGCCGTCGCCTGTTTGCCGGGCTGACTCTGGTCGGCGAAGGCAGCGCCCGAGAAAGCAAGCACTGCCGCGAGGGTGAGGATTGTCTTTTTCATTGTCTGTCTCCGGGCTGGATCTCTGAAATCTTTCTGTACATGTACAACATTGCGTACATATACGGCCGGCGAATATGAAGTTCAAGTCGGAAATTGTACATGTACGGAATTTTTGATGGCGAGCGTGGCGCTAGCCCGCCGGGTCGCGATCCCAGCCACCAGGGTCCTACACGCATAGATTGATTCCCCAGGCCTTCGCCCCGTTTCGCTTGCCTGTCAGCTATCCGAAACCGAACAAAAACCCTTCAGCAGTTGACCGGCGTCTCGGTCAGCGGCGGCACGTCCTGCGTGGCCAGAGCGGCAAGCGTGAAGTCGCACATCCGCTTGACGAAAGCCTGCTGGTCGCCGAACGGATAGAAGGGAAAGGTGATCAGCAGCGAGATCGTGCCGTGGCCGACCGACCACAGCATGGTGGCGATGGCGCGCGGATCGCCCCTCAGCCTGCCGGCGGCCACGCAGGCTTCGACCCTCTTGATCAGCACCTTCATCAATGGGTTGCCCTCCTGCATCTCGGCGAAGGTCCTGCCTTCCGGGGGCTTGACCTTCTCGGTCATGAATATCGTGCGATACTCGTTGGGGTTGCCAAGGCCGAAGGCCGCATATTCGGTCATCACCACTTGCAGCGCCTCGATCGGATCGTCGGCCGGGTGATCCTCGATACGCTTTGCCAGAGTCTTGAACGCGTCCTCGGCCAACGCGAACAAGATGTCCTGCTTGTCGGCAAAATAGGAATAGACCGACATCGGCGCATAGCCGACACGCTTGGCCAGCTTGCGGATGGTGAGGCCTTCATAGCCTTCTTCCTGGACGAGCTTGTGCGCGGCGTCGACAAGTTCGGAGCGCAGTTCGGTCTTTTGTTTCTCGCGGCGTGTCTGGACGCTAAGCGGCAATTTTCGCCTGCCTTCTGTTTGTGGCTGGCTAAATTATATACGCTGTACGGAATCGGACAAGGCGCGGTCAAAAATCGGCGTCCTTCTCAGCCATTTTCGCCTAAACATCGATCACACGTGTTACCCGGGCAGAAACGACGCGGCATCGGACTGTTACAACCAGAGGTTAGCTGCGGCCCGGCCAAGAGATTTTGTTGCTAGGGCCGAGATGACCATGACCGAGCTTTCTTCCGTTGCGCCAAACGCAGATCCACTTTCTCACGATGCCATGCTGGCCCTCAGGCGGGTGGTCATGGTTGCATCGTTGGCGATCGCGCTCGGATTCGCCATGGAGGCGCTTACTCTGGCTGGCAGGCTTGCAGCGGGTTCTCACCCGGCTACCACCCTGATCCTGATCGAATTGGCGCAAGGCGTGACGTGGGCGTTCTTCGTCTGCGCCGGTCTCAGCCTCGGCACGGCGATCGCCAAGGTACGAGCCTCGCTCGGCGGCCTGATCGCTGCAATCTCGGCACCACTGGCGATGGCCATCGCCAAGGGGTCGCAAAAGGTCATGGTAACTGCTCTTGATGCGGCCACAAAACCGGCCACCCTCTCGCTCACCACGCTGGGCGTGCTACGGGCGATCGAATACGGCCTGCTCGGCTGGATCCTGGCCTCGCTGGCGTCGAAGGAAAGGCCCCGTCCGCTCCATTTCGCGCTGGCAGGCACCGCGATCGGCGCGGTGTTCGGCGGCGGAATCACGGTCCTGACGATTGAGACGGCCGCGGTGAACGGCGTTGCCCTTGAATTGCCGCGGGCGATCACAACCGGCCTCAACGAGATCGTGTTCCCGATCGGTTGCGCGCTGGTCGTCTACATCGCCCTGCAGGTCGGCCGGCACATGAAGATGATCTCTGGCGAGGTTCGTTGAGCCGTTCAGGCCGCTTCTGGCTCGCGCTCGATCAATGTCAGCGTCAGCCAGCGCGCGGTCAGCGCCGGCTTTTTCGAGCCCTCGATCTCGATCGTCACGTCATGCGCGGTCTGCACCCACCCCGACGGCCTGACCTTGACGTCGGCCAGCACGAAACGGGTGCGGATGCGCGCGCCGGTCTTCACCGGCGCCAGGAAGCGCAGCGAGTCAAAACCATGGTTGACGCCCATCTTGCTGTTTTCGAGCGGCGGCATGGTCTCGAAGGTCATCGCCGATAAAAGCGAAAGCGACAGAAAACCATGCGCGATGGTGCCACCGAACGGCGTCTCGCGCTTGGCGCGCTCCGGGTCGCAATGGATGAACTGGTGGTCGTCGGTGGCGTCGGCGAACTGGTCGATCATGCGCTGCGAGACCACCCGCCACGACGACACGCCGACCTCCTTGCCGACGCTGGCCAGAAGCACATCGAGACTGATCGGTTCCACGCTGATGTCCTCCATTTCAACCGTCCGGAGCGCGAGCGGCTTCATTCCTTGAACAGTGTCAGCCCATGCTGCACCGACTGCCCGCCATCGATCGGCAGGATGGCGCCGGTGACATAGCTGCCGGCACGGCTGCACAAATAGAGCGTTGCGCCGGCAATGTCATCCGACGCGCCGATGCGACGAAGCGGAACATGGCCGCCGACTTGTCTTGCCTGTTCCTCGCTCGCGGTGGCAAAAGCTGTCATCCGGCTCTGGAAGGGGCCGGGGGCGAAGGCATTGACGGTGATGCGGCGGGCGGCGAACTCGATCGCCAAGATGCGCGTCAGATGGTGAACAGCAGCCTTTGAGGCAGAGTAAGAGTAGGCGTCGTCGGCCAGCGGCTGCGTGCCCATCACCGAACCCAGATTGATCACCCGGGCCGGATCGGCATCGCTGGCGGCGGCATCGAGCAGCGGCAGAAGCTCGCGCGTCAGTTGGAAGACCGCAGTGACGTTGACGCCGAACACCCTGGCCCAGGCATGGTAGGGAAAACTTTCCAGCGGCGCCCCCCAGGAGACGCCGGCATTGTTGACCAGGATGTTCAGCCGCTCGGTCCGCGCCTTGACCTCGTCGACCAGCGCCGCGATGCCAGCCTCGCTGGAGACATCGCCGGCAAAGCCTTCGGCCCGGCCGGTGCCGCCGAGGCCGTTCAGTTCATCGGCAACCCTGATGCAGTCCTCACCCTTGCGCGAGGCGATCATCACGGTGGCGCCGGCACTGACCAAAGCGGTCGCCGCCATGCGGCCGATGCCGGTCGCAGCCCCGGTCACCAGCGCGGTCTTGCCGGCCACCGAAAACAGCTCGTCCAGATAGCTCATCGCAATTCCTCCGCGCGCCCGTGCCTCGCCCAGCAAAAGGCTGCCATGGTCAGGGCCGCAAATCTCTTCAGGCAAATGATAGTGCCCAATTTGTATTGGAGATCAACTTGTTGAAGTCGGCGCCGCCCCTCATCGCCCTGCCGGGCACTCCTCCCCGTATAGTGACGGGGAGGAGGAGCTGACCGCAACGCCGGCGCCCTTCTTGCGACGCCAGTGATTGGCGAAATCGGTGACGAGAGCCCCTCTCCCCGTCCCTATACGGGGAGAGGATGCCGGCAGGCAGGTGAGGGGCAGCGCAAATGCTCGGAATGAGCGGTCACCGGTCTTAGCTGAAGCGATTGTCCTGCCTACTCAGCCGGCTCGACATTGGTGTAGGCGGCTTGTTCGAGTTCGCGCTTCAGCCGTGACGCCTCTTCCACCTTCGGCGTGACGAAGCGGCCGAGCAGGAGATAGGCGACCGGCGTCAGGAACAGCGTCGAGACGGTGGCCAGACCCAGGCCGCCGACGATCACCCAGCCGAGCGCGATCCGCGCCTCGGCGCCGGCGCCGCTCGCCAGCACCAGCGGCACGCCGCCGAGCACGGTGCAGATCATCGTCATCATCACCGGCCGCAGCCGGATGGTGGAGGCCTGCTCGATCGCCTCACGCACGCCGAGCCCGCGGTCTCGCAACTGATTGGCGAACTCGACGATCAGGATGCCGTTCTTGGCCATCACGCCGACCAGCAGCACCAGGCCGATCTGGCTGTAGGCGTTGAGGCTGGTGCCGCTGAGCAAAAGGGCAAAGATCGCGCAGGCGAGGCCGAGCGGCACCGTCGCCATGATGATGACCGCGCTGACGAAGCTCTCGAACTGAGCGGCGAGCACCAAAAGGATGATGACTAGCGAGAAGCCGAAGATGGTGATCATGGCGCTGTTGGTCTCGCCCAGCGTCGCCGCCTCGGCCAAGGGGACGATGCGGCTGCCCGGCGGCAGAAGCGGCGTGGCGATTGCCTCGGCGCGGGTGAGCGCCTGGCCGAGCGCGAAATCGCCGCTGAGGTTGGAGGTGATCGCCACCGACGGCTGCTGCTGCTCGCGGGTCAGCGAGGGCGGTACGGCGCGCTCGGTCAAAGTGGCGATGGTCGACATCGGCACGAAGCGGCCGTCGGCCGTCTTCAGGAAGATGTTCTCCAAATCGGTCGGATCGTTGATCGGGTTGGTCGTCGAGACGAGCTTCACGCCGTAGCTGCGATCGGCGATATAGACGTCGACGACATCATTGCCGTCGAGCATGGCCTGGAAGGAATCGGCCAGCCTGGTGATGTCGATGCCGAGGTCGGAAGCGCGCTCGCGGTCGATGGCGACGGAAAGCTGGGGCTGCGTCGGGTCGACGGAGAGCCGGGGCGACTGGAAGCGGGCGTCCTTCTGCATCTCGGCGATGATCTTCACCGCAGCGTCGCCGAGCGCCGCACGGTTGTTGCCGACCAGCGCGAACTGCAGGCCGTTGCCGGCGCCGCGAATCCCGAGGCTGTTGGGCTGCATCGGAAAGACGCGCACGCTCGGCACCTGCCGGGTGAGCCGTCTGATGTCGGCCATGATCTGCTGCTGGCTGCGGGTGCGCTCGTCCCATGGCGCCAGCGTCATCACCATGAAGCCGGCATTGTAGGCGCCGTTGCGGCCGGCGCTCTCGAACGTATTGCGGATTTCGCCGGAATCGCGCAGCGGCTCGATCAGTTTTTCGATCTTCTGCATCTGCTGCGTCGTGTAGTCGAGGCTGACGCCTTGCGGCGCGTCGACGCGCATGAGCACGACGGCACGATCCTCGGTCGGCGTCAGTTCCTGGCGAATCGTGCCGAACAGCGTGAAGGCGGTGGCTGCAAACAGCAGCGCGACCAGGAGCACGATCCACGGCGCATCGAGGCAGGTGCGCAGGCAGCGCCGGTAGAGCCTGTTCAGCGCGCCGCCGATGCGGGCGCCGATGCCGCTGCCGCCTTCGTGATGAAGCGGCGCGACCGACAGCATGCGCGAGGCAAGCATCGGACAAAGGGTCAGCGCCACGACGGCGGACAGAAGCACCGATATGGCGAGAACGAAGCCGAATTCGCGAAACAGGCCGCCGGTCTGGCCGGGCAGGAAGGAGATCGGCACGAAGACGGCGACCAGCGTCAGCGTCGTGGCGATGACGGCGAAGAACACTTCCTGGGCGCCAAGCACGGCCGCGGCGCGTGGCCCCATGCCTTCGTTGCGTCGTCGCACGATATTTTCCAGAACAACGATGGCGTCGTCGACGACCAGGCCCGTCGCCAGCACCAGGGCCAGCAGCGTCAATATGTTGACCGAGAAGCCGGCAAGATAGATGGCGGCGATCGTCCCGATCATGGCGACCGGCATCGCAAGCCCAGGAATGAGCGTCGCGCGCCAGTCGAGGAGAAACACATAGATGACGATCAGCACGATGGAGACGGACAGGCCGAGTGCGATCTCGACCTCATGCACCGCGCCGTTGACGAAGACCGCATCGTCGCTGGTGACCTTGATCGACATGCCCTGAGGCAGATCCGCCTGCAGCGCGGCGACGGCGGCCCTGACGCCGGTCGAAATATCCAGCGTGTTCGATTCCGCCTGGCGGATGATGCCGAGACCGATGCCGGTCTTGCCGTTCGATCGCAATGTGGTCTGACCGATGTCGGGGCCGAGCGTGACGGTGGCGACGTCGCGGATGCGGGTCGTGCCGCCGATGATGATGTTTTCGAACTCCTCCGGCGTGGTCACGTCCGCCGTCGGACGCACGATCAGATCCTGGTTGGTCGTGGTGATCGAGCCGGCAGGCGAATCGAAAGCGACCGAGGCCAGCGCTGTCCTCAGGTCGGCGACGGTGAAGCCCAGGCCGGCGAGCTTGTTCTGATCGACATCGATGCGAAATATCTTGTCGCGGTCGCCATAGACCTGGACGTCGGCTACGCCAGGCACGGCGGCAAGCTCGTCCTCGATCTGGTCCTGGACCAGCACCGTCATGTCCTGCACCGACATGGTGTCGGAGGTGACAGCCAGCCGCATCACCGGCTCGGAATTGGCATCGGCCTTGACGATGCGAGGCGCATCCGCCGTATCTGGCATCTGGTCGGCGACGCGGCCGACGCCATCGCGCACATCGGAGGCGGCGACGTCGAGGTCGACGCCGTCGTTGAATTCGATGGTGACGCGGCTTGTGCCGAAGGACGAGGTGGACGAGATCGACTTCACACCAGAGACGCGGGCGACCGCGCCCTCAATCACGTCGGTCAATTCGCGGTCGACGGTCTCGGCTGCAGCGCCTTCAAAGGTCGTGTTGACGGTGACGACGGCGCGATCGACATCCGGCAGTTCGCGGATTTCGACACCGTAAAAGGCAGCAAGGCCGGCGACCGCGATCAGCGTGTTCAAAACGAAGGCCATCACCGGCCTGCGGATGAACAGCGCGGTGAATCCTGTGTCGCTGGCTGCGTTGTTGGTTGCGGTCATCAGCCGTCGGCGTCCGCGGCGCGCAGTTGTTCGCCGGCGATGCGGACCTCGCCGCCTTCGCTGACACTCTGGGTGCCCTCGGTCACCACCATGTCGCCGCTGACGATCGGGGCATCGATCAGCACGGTCTCAGTGTTGCGCTGGATGATGCGCACCGCAACCCGCTTGGCCTTGCCGTCCACGATGGTCCAGATATAGGCGCCGTCCGAACCCCATTGTATCGCCAGCGGACTGACCGCAGGATAGCTGTCGCCGGGGAACTTCATGGTGATCTGGAAGGACATGCCGGCACGCAGCGAATCGGCCGGATTGGCGATCTTTGCCTTGACCAGAAGGGTACGACTGGCTTCATCGATGTGGTTGTCGATGGCGGAGACCGTGCCGGTATAGGCTTTGTTTGGGTTGGCGATTGGCGTCGCCGACAATTGCGCGCCGACTTTGACGACGGCGGCGAAGCGCTCCGGCACCCAGAATTCGACCAGTATGCTGGAGCGGTCGTCAAGGGTGGCGACCGCCGACTGGCTGGTCACATAGTTGCCGGCTGATATCGGCAGGATGCCGACGACGCCGGCGATCNGATCGGCGCGACGATCGAGCGGCGCTGCAAGGCCAGTTCCGCATCGCGAAGCGCCAGCTTGGCATTGGCCAGCACCACCTCGGCATCGGCAACAGAGACCGCCGTCGCAGCGTTGGAAGCCCGCAACGATTTGACCCGGTCGAGCTTGGCCTGCGCGTCCTGCAAGGCAACCTTTGCGCGGTCCTGTGCGATCACCTCGGTGTCGGAATCGAGGGTGGCAATGATCTGTCCTTTTTCGACATGGGCGCCGGACTCGACCAGAAATTCGACCAGGCGGCCTGAACTGTAGGGATTGACCGTCACCGAGGCGTAGGCTCGGCCGGTGCCGATTGCCCGCAGGCGATCATTGATGACGGCCGTGGCCGCCGGCAATGCGACGATAGTCGCCAGTTGGCCGGCGTCGCTGCGGCGGCCCGCTTGCCCGGCGTTGTCGACGGCGCTCGTCGCTGTCGGAGGCGTCGCGGCATCAGCCCATTCGATGCCCCAGCGCGCCAGCACATCCGGCGCGCCTGGAAAAAAGCGAACCCAGGCGGCCGCGGCCGCGACGAGGATCACAAATGCAAAAACAATCTGTTTCCAGGCGGCCATCGGCACTCCGGTTGGCAAAGATACCGTCTACCCCTTCCCAAGCTGAAGTAGACGCGACAGCACCCTCCGACACAGGGGATGGCCCGTCGATATCAAAGCTTTATGGCAATTCTCCCGCTCGCTTGCACATTAAATCGGTGTAACGTTGGTAAGGGCCCCGGCTGGCTCACCGGCCGATCGGCGCGGGCGGCAGAGATCACCAATGCGCTCGCCGTTTCGATCGCCGCCTCAGGGCCATGCCGACGACGCCGCTCGGCAGGTCGTCCATCGGATCCCGTCTGCTTGCCCGCGGGGATTTTTTTACGTCGCGTGTGCGCCGCCGGGCACGACGACGCCGGACATCGCGATTCCGGCGGTTGCCGGATCTTCCTTCAGCGCCGCGTCCGCGAGCGAGACCACGCCCACCAGGCGCTTGTCGCGATTGAGGACAGGCAACCGCCTGACCTGGATATCACCCATGTTCTGGACGACGTGCTCGATATCTTCGTCCTCGAAGCAGTATTTGACATCCTCAGTCATCACGTCGCGGACCGTCGCGTTGCCGTCTTTGCCTTCGGCGACCGCACGCACGACGATGTCACGGTCGGTGATCGTTCCGACGAGTCGGTCGTTTTCTCCGACGGGGAGGAATCCGACATCGTCAACCGCCATTCGTTTCGCGATTTTCTGCAGTGACTCGTCAGGACTGGCGAGATGGACGTTGGGGGTCATTATCTCAGCGACTTTCATGGTGAATCTCCCTGTTCGTGCCCAGAACAGCACCACCGCCTGCGGTCGTAGAGCGATATTGGCCTGGAAGACTTGCTGAGGACCTCAGGCCTGTCGCGCTGCGACGCTCGCTCGGCGGTCCCGTTCTTCGCTGATGGAACTAAAAGCCGGGCCGAATGGTTCCAGCCGTGATCCTTGAATTTTCCTGTTTTGTTCCCATATTAAGCTCACAGGACCGGAGACGGCTCCGCCGCATGGGGACAGGTGAGTTCTTGGTCCCGTGCGGTTCAAATTTTCATGGTGAGAACCTTCGGATCGTGGCGATCCAGCCGGTCTACCGGAAGTTGTCCAGCCCGGAGACATAGGTAACAAATCGTACCTAAGACATGGTTGGTGCACCCTGAACTGAGACGCCAAAGCGAAACAGTTCTCCGCAAAAAAGATTGAAATCGTTGTTGACACTTTGGATGGGCGCCGACTATATACGCCTCACCAACGAGGGCGGCGCGCCGCTGGCGA